>JAUVKG010000079.1 GCA_030596365.1 Chlamydiota bacterium
AGACGGCTGGCTTCATGTCCGCGCTGCGGCAACCGAACCAATGGTACGCGTTATCAGTGAAAGCGACGATATGGACATTTCAGTAAAGCGGGTTGACTCAGCATTAAAAATTATTTACTCTGTAATATGAAAAAACATCAAACTTTAAAAATAAGTATCTCCGGTGTACGAGGAATTATCGGTGATTCTTTTACTCCTAAAGTTGCCACAGAATTCGCAGAAGCATTCGGCGCGTATGCCGGACGCGGACACGTTATAGTCGGGCGCGACACGCGGCCTTCCGGTGAAATGGTGCAGCATGCTGTTCATGCCGGTTTATTAACTGTCGGCTGCAAACCGATTGATGTCGGTATTATGCCAACACCATCAATTTTAGTAAATGTAAAAGCGCATAATGCCGTTGGAGGAATCGCTATCACGGCAAGCCATAATCCGAATGAATGGAATGCGTTAAAATTTGTAAACAGCGAAGGCATTTTCCTGAATAAAATCCAGGCGGCACAGCTACTCGATATATATCATCAGGGAGATATTGAACATGTTTCATACGGTGACCTGAGAAAAATCAAAAAAATTGATAACGCATTCGATGTTCATTTAAAATTGTTGCTCGAATTTCTTGACGTTGAATTAATTCGCAACGCTAAATTGAAAGTCGCTTTTGATTGTGTCAACGGCGCAGCTTCACCTTTCACAAAAATATTTCTTGAAGAACTCGGATGTAAATGTTTTCCACTGAATGATGAGCCAAACGGGCTTTTTCCGCATAAACCTGAACCAACTCCGGAAAATATCGGCCAGTTGTGCGAACACGTTAAAAAATCCTCTGCGGATGTTGGCTTTGTGCAGGATCCCGACGCCGACCGCCTTGCAATTATTAATGAGAATGGCGATCCAATCGGCGAGGATTACACTCTTGTTCTCGCGGCCAAACATCTTCTTGAACGCTCGGGGGAAAGAAAAACGATTGTCGGCAATGTTTCTATTACAAAAGCTTTTGATGATATTGCTGCGCAGTTTAATGCCAATTTAATTCATACCGCAATCGGTGAGATTAATGTCACAGAAAAAATACTAGCAAATAATGCCATCATCGGAGGTGAAGGAAACGGAGGGGTAATTGTTCCGGATATTCATCCATGCCGCGACAGTTTTATAGGTATGGGAATTATTCTTGAAATGCTGGCAAAAAATAAATCTTCCGTAAGCGAAATGATGAACTGTGTACCGCGTTACACAGTCGTAAAGAAAAAATTCGTAATGTCAGCAAGTATTGCAAACAAGATTGTAAGAAAACTCAAAAAAATGAAATGGCCTAATGATGTTTCTATAAATACAATTGACGGCGTTAGAATCGACTGGAAAGATAAATGGGCACTTGTCCGACCATCGAACACAGAACCGGTTGTAAGAATTATGACTGAAGCCAAAGACAAAAAAACAGCTGAAGAATTAGTAGATTATATTAAAGATATTGCGGGGATAGACGTTTGATGCTTGATACTGGATGCTTGATACTGGATGCTTGAAAATCCACTCTCGAACAGAATGTCCCGGTCGAAGCATCGGGAAAGGGTGGCGCGCGTACCCCGCGAATACCGGGGGTGCCCGAAGGGCGGGGTGGTGTCCATTGTGTCCATCAGGTCCATTATGTCCAATAATTTTATAATAAGGAAAAAATGCAATCTAAAATCGTTGTTACAGGTGGCGCCGGCTTTATCGGCAGTCACATCGCTGAAGCGCTGGCCGTAGAAGGAAATGAAGTTGTTATAGTCGATAATTTAAGAACGGGAAATGTCGTGAAATTATCTGGTATAAAACATACATTTATTAATGGAGATATTCGTGACCTTGATTGTCTCTGCAACGTTTTTCAAAATGTTGATACTGTCTTTCATCTTGCCGCAGCTTTGAGCGTTCCTGAAAGTATGGAAAAGCCTATTGAATATTCCGACATAAATTGTAACGGTACTCTCAACGTGATTAAAGCAGCTCAGCAATGCAGTGTAAGAAGAATTGTTTTTTCTTCTTCAGCTGCTGTTTACGGTGATAATCCTGAACTTCCAAAAACCGAAACAATGACACCGGAACCTTTAAGTCCTTATGCCGTCAATAAACTTGATGGCGAATATTATCTTAACATTTTCAAAACCAATAAACTTTCCGCGGTCACTCTGCGATATTTTAATGTATTCGGACCTCGTCAGGATCCCGACTCGGCCTATGCAGCTGCGGTACCTATTTTCATCCACCGCGCTTTAAAAAATCAGGATATAAATATTTACGGTGATGGTCAGCAAACAAGAGATTTTGTTTTTGTGAAAGATGTCGTTGGCGCAAATCTTCATTCGCGAACATCTCCCGCCGGAGTTTACAATGTAGGCAACAATTCAACGACTATTATTCAAACACTTGCAGAAAAAATAATCGCGCTGACAGATTCGAAGTCAAAAATTATAAATGTTCCTGAAAGACCCGGTGAAGTCAAACACAGTCGTGCATCAATAGAAAAAATAATTTCTACCGGTTGGCAGCCGTCACATTCATTTGATAAGGCATTGGAGAGAACAATTGAATACTATTCATGACGTTATATTACCCGGCAAAGTCAATTTCTCGTACTTGACTTGACTTTGTCGCGTCAGCGTATGGACAATTGTTAGTTTTATCGCGTCAACGTCAGGTTAGCTGTATATATTTTGAAAGTTTTGATTTTAGTATGATATCAAGATTGTTTTTATCTTCCGGATATAGCGAAATCAGTTTTTTGCCTTGCAGCTGATAGAGTTTTAGTTTTTTCAGCATTCCTATTTTATAATCAATAGTGTCCATTCCCCAATATTCGATATAGACATCAAATTCCGGAAGATAGAAGTCAGGTCTGATTGCATAACCATCAATAATTCTTATTCTTTCATCATAGCGGTATTTTATTTTACGAGCTGTTAACCAATCTGCAATTTTTAGCTCGCCGGCTGACTGGACAAGAGTACCATCATTAGCCCTGATTTCCTTATTCAGTTCGACTTCTGTGTCGTAATTTCTTCTGCGAAGGTATGCTTCGTCAAAACATTTGTCACAGTATGGACGTTGAAATGCTTTCATGCTTCTTGAATACTCATCACTGTCAATAACAACATTACATTTTTGACAATGTTTTATAATTTTTTCTTTTCTGATACGAATAGCTTCTTCGATTATTTCTACGGCTTGTTTAGCATCACGGCGATTATAATCTTTTTCTGATGGATTATCCGCTATGTCGCGTAAGTCATGTAGAGCTGATACGCAATCGGCACCATAAGCAGCAAGAGATTTTATAGCATACTGCCGAACTTGCGCATTAGAATCACGAACACGAGCCAAAAGAACCGGAACAACTTTTTCGGAGTCAACTTTACCGGCGAGTTTTCCAAGCGCCGATACAGCAAGCCGTTTAACATGAAATGCAGAACAATTTGACAGCTTGAGTAATTCATCTACAACAGCAGCATCACCTGATTTGCCGAGTTCGACAGCTCGTGCAGCGAATTGTTTTTCTATTTTTTTGTCCATGGGATGTTTTGGTAAGTATAGAATATTATATCAAATCAAATGACGTTACGCAACGAAGTGGAGTTTCAAAGTCCGACTTGACTCGACTTTGTCGCGTCAGTGTCGATCCCACCATTTTTCAGTCAACCCAAGCATGCGCCGGGCACGCATTTTTCGTCGATTAAAGTTCCTGACTATTAGCAATAAAGAAGCGATTTTGATATACTATATTCACTATAAATTAATTTTGAATTTTTAACTTTATAAACTAAAACATAGGAGTTTATTATGAGTATAGGATTAATTGTTACACTGATAATTGTTGCTGTTATAATCATCGTCGTTATTGGTATGTATAACAGTTTGGTAAGACTACGCAACAGAGTTAAAAACGCCTGGTCACAAATCGATGTTCAATTAAAACGTCGATATGATTTAATTCCTAATCTTGTTGAAACAGCAAAAGGTTATCTTAAACACGAAAGTGAAACTTTGGAAAAAGTCGTTCAGGCAAGAAATATGGCAATGGGGGCTCAGGGAGTTGCTGAACAGGCAAAAGCAGAAGGTCAATTGACACAAACTTTGAAAAGTTTATTCGCTGTAGTTGAAAGTTATCCTGATTTAAAAGCTAATCAAAATATGATGATGCTTCAGGAAGAACTTACAAGCACGGAAAACAGGATTGCTTTCGCGCGCCAGCACTACAATGATTCCACGATGACCTACAACAACTCCATTCAGGTTTTTCCGAAAAACATTATAGCCGGAATGTTTAATTTTAAAGAAAGTGAATTTTTTGAAGCGGATGAAACAGAACGTGAAAATGTTAAAGTAAAGTTTTAATTATTAGATGTCAGGTGTCAGAAAATCATTCTGTATCCCCTCCTTACCAAGGAGGGGTGCCCGTAGGGCTGGGTGGTCACCATTAATTTTACTACGTGTTTCGCGGGGCCAATAATCCATTAATCCAAATGAAAATCCTCCTACCCCCTTTAGAAAAGGGGGAATTAATCCATTAATTTTACCACGCTGTTTGCGTGGCCATTAATCCATATGCTCGCGCTTGGAAGCGCGGCTTACTCATTATGTCAAAAACAGGAATGTATGAACTTATAAGTAAAAACAAGCGCGAATCATGGCTGCTTGTTTTTGGTATGATTATCTTCGTTGGCGTTATCGCTTATGTATTCGGTTTATGGTTTGGCGGTAAACAACAAGGTCAGCAGTATGCAATTATGTTTGCCTCAATGGGATTGATTTTTGCTGCAATCGGAGCGATGATAAGTTATTTTACGGGAACAAAAGTTATTATGGCGGTCAGCCGGGCAAAAAAAACTGATCCTAATAGTGAAAAACAGCTGCATAATATCGTTGAAGAATTATGCATCGCTTCCGCTTTACCCAAACCCGATATTTACATAATTGAAGACAGTGCGCCAAACGCATTTGCCTGCGGTAGAAATCCGGAACACAGTGCTATCGCTATAACCCGGGGCTTAATGGCAAAACTGAATCGGAATGAATTACAGGGAGTAATAGCGCATGAACTTTCTCATGTTCAAAATTTCGACATTCTTTTTGGGACTATGGTAAGTGTTCTTGTTGGAACAATAGTTATTATGTGCGACTTGTCTTTAAGAATGAGTCTCTTTGGCGGACGACGACGTCGAAGCAGTAAAGATAGTAGCGGTCAGGCAGGTGCAATTATTGCCATTATTGCAATTGCGTTAATGATTCTTGCACCATTATTCGTGAAAATAATCCAGCTTGCCGTTTCAAGAAAACGTGAATTTCTCGCTGATTCAACGGGAGCAAAAATGACACGAAATCCTGATGCCCTCGCTTCAGCGCTTTTAAAAATTGCTGATGATCCCGACCCGCTTGAAGCGGCAAATCGGGGAACGCAGCATCTTTATATTGTAAGTCCGTTAAAAGGAAAAGCGCATGCGGTAAAGCAATCATTATTTTCTACCCATCCACCGATAAGCGAGCGGGTAAAACGTCTTCGGGAGATGACGTAAGATAGGAAGGTGTCAGGTGTCAGGTGTCAGGTGTCAGGTGTCAGGTGTCAGGTCCTAAACTTGATAATTGGTTATTCCGTGTTGGTTATTGGATATTCAGGTGTCGGTGGTCAGGTTCCGCCCACGGCGGGATAAATGTCAGGCTTGCCCCGCATAGTTAATGGTGAGTCGTGAGTCGTGGAGAAATGGATGAATACGTTTGGCACGTTATTTTATTGTAAAGCAATCAATAAATAAATCATATTAAAATTAGTGTTAATTAGTGAAATTAGTGTCTGAATTGAAAAAAAAAATAATCTCCGATCTGCAGTATCTTGGAATCGCAGATGGAGATATATTGATGGTGCACTCATCGTTCAGATCGCTTGGTAAATATGAGTTGAATCCTGAAATTATCATCAGTGCTTTTCTTGACACTATTGGGAAAAAGGGGACACTTTTGATGCCGGCTTTAAGCTATGAACAAAATCCCAAAGATGTTCACATCACATCTGATACACCTTCAAATGTAGGCGCTCTGCCGGAATATTTCCGGCTTAGAAATGGAACAATCAGATCTGTGCATCCCACACATTCAGTTTGCGGTGTTGGTCCAGCGGTAAAAGAACTGTTTAGCGAGCATCAAAACGATTCAACTCCCTGCGGTCAATTTTCACCTTTTAACAAGATTCTAAATATCGATGCAAAAATAGTTATGTTAGGTTGTACTTTAATGCCTAATACAACAATGCACGCTATTGAGGAATTAATTGGGCCGCCATATTTATTCGGTGATTTCCGCGATTATAAAATTACTACATATGATGGTGAGAAATACACTAAAAAGTACAGAACGCATGGATTCAAAGGTTATAATCAAATGTATGACAGAATAAAATCTTCTTATTTCCCGAAAGAATTGTATTCATCCGGATATGTTCTTGACGCAAAAACTTATGTCATTAATGCAAAGATATTGAAGAGCGCGGTGTTATCGAAATTGAAAGAAGATATTTTATTTTTTGTTGAGCCTAAATCAGATAGTTAAAATCTGTAAGGAGAAAATCCATCCTGATACGCTTCGCTATCGGTATGAATTTAGAATTAAATTTTAAATTTATTCTGAGCGCGTTAGTGTCTCGGGATTAATTTTCTCCTGCCAATAATCCATAATTCCAATAGTCCAAAAATCCATAAAATTCCCGGCTCCGGTATTACATGTAATATTCCAGTCGTGTACAATTGATTTGTTGACCATTCAAGTCCGACTGTTAAAGCCGGTAATTGAACATCATCAAAACTTCCTGACGTTCCGCCAACCCATTCAAAAATCTGATACGTTAATCCATTTGTAGGTGTATGACCATCAATAGCAGTCACAATCAATGTCCCGGCAATAGTTGTTGTTCCCGTAACAACAAGGAGATCATGTTCATTTAAAGTTGTTCCTGCTAACTCTATATTAATCGTTCCGCCGGTTTGTTGCGAAAGATTCCCATCAATTGTTAAAATTCCAACACTTGAACCAGGATTGATTTGCCCGTTAATATTGTCAACAGCCGCATGCAAAGTCCCACCGTTACCCATTAAAACACTATTGTAACCAATTGTTACTCCACTATTCACGATTACTCGCCCGCCATTGGCAATTGTTACTATTCCGGTCGCGTGAGTAAAATATGTGTTCCCAATTTCTAAGCTGTGATTTGCATGCCAGAGCGAACCGGCACCGGTAATAGTAACGCTTCCGCTACTTTCGTCCCTTTTTGCAATTTCGCTGTAGCCACTGCT
The DNA here is from genome assembly GCA_030596365.1 of Chlamydiota bacterium. GTDB lineage: Bacteria > Auribacterota > UBA3054 > UBA3054 > B51-G9 > B51-G9. The sequence continues at coordinate 7,326 of JAUVKG010000079.1, forward strand.
ATGCAAAGTCGCGCCATTTTCAACAAGAACAGTTCCGTGTCCATATCTGGCCACAAGAAATTCTCCACCGATAGAAGAATATCCTCCGCCGTTCCAGTAACTTCCTGCACCACTAACAACGACTTCTCCAACGCCATTTGGGAATTCACCTAATTTTGTTTCACTCCATAAACAAGTCGCGCCATCAAGAACCTGCATAGTTGACTTTCCTTCATAACCGAACCAGACGTCATCACTAATATGAAATTTTGAACCGTTACCTGTAACAACCACATTTCCCCGGCCGCTTGCATGGACGCCAAATTCAGTAAAATTATCAAAAGATGCCGAAGCGCCATTTGAAATTACAAGCGAAGCAGAACCGGATTCCCCAAAAATATAAATAGGATTTCCGGTAGTTAATATCTCAAGTTTTGAGCCGGGATCAGAAATAGTTACTCTTGCTTCCGAACCGGAATCCTTCCCAAAAATAGCGTCCTGACTTTGCGCGCCAAGTTTCATATAACTGTTATCAAAAATTGAAATAATCGCAAGCCCACGTTCCGCGACATAAGTTTTCCAATAACTGTCCCAGCTTGAGTTCTTTGTAATGGTAACAATTCCGGTCGAACCGGCATGCCGTCCAATATAAAAATCCCGGCATTGATCGAGTCGCGAATTATTGGTAATTGTAAGCGAAGCACTGCCGTAACTTCCAACAACAAGATTTGTCGGTTGCCATTCGCCCGTATCGGAAACAATCACATCAGCAATTGAGCCTTGCCCACCTGCAACAGTTGCATTACCACACATCCGCGTATAATCGGTAATCGTCAATGATGCGCGACTGTTTACTCCGGTTGCAACTAAAACATCTGCATAGGCATCCGGTAAATAGAATCCATCAAAAGTTAGATGAGGATTTTTATCAAGCGAACTGCCGTTTAGTACTAATGGAAAAGAACCCCATTCAAAATTTGCACCTCCATCAGCATCAACAATTAATTCCCCATCATAAAAGTTTAAAGTTGCTGCAGCGGTTTTAAAAAAATTATTACAAATTATTTTCCCGCCATCTAAAGTAAGAATCCCGCTATCCTGTAACCAAAGCGCAATACTGCTGCTGGCATTACTGGAAAGAAGTGTATGATTTTCTGATATAGTTCTTGACTGAAGTGGCGAGCCGGTTTTTATGTAAATGTCATCAGTCAACCACAACGTCCCCGAATTCCATTCCAAAGTTCCGGTATCTAAAACTAAGTTATTTGCTTTAAATGTTGCATTAGTCGAATCAATAACTATTTTACCGCTGTTTGTCGCAGTCGCGGTTCCGCCAACATCAAACAGTCCGAGATTTGCACGCAATTGCGCACCGGAATCGGAAACAATTGCATCATCGCTTACAGTAAGTTTTCTATCAGCGTGATTAACAATAACAAATCCGGACCCGGAAACATCGAGGGATTTGCATTCTCCATCAACATTCAAAACAACTGCCTGACCTGCGGTAACGATTGCATCGTCACTGCTTGTGGGAGCTCCCGCAGGTGACCAGCTTGAACTGTCGTCCCAAACATCCGGGCTACCGTTCCATGTTTTAGTGACAGCGAAAGAATTTATAGAAAAGACAATTGCTGTAAATATAATTATGAAATAATAAATTAATTGTATTTTTGTGTGTTTCATTATTGTTTCCTCCTGCTAAATTTTATATAAAATATGATGTTTTGACAGTCAGTTATTTTATTATACCAAATTAACGTTTAAATATGTTATTTATAGTAACCAAAGCATCTTGCTTTGGGTTGGGCGCCCAAAGTTATTTTCCAATCTGTGTAAATCTGTAATTTTTATTAACAATTCGCACAAAAGTTTTGCTAAACAAGTGCTTTGGGTTCCAAAGCACGTACTTTTACGCCAGAACGTATATTTGGTCAACAAATTTTATCGATAACCATCAACATTTTCTGTCAGTTGATCAATATATGACCCTTTTCGAGTAATCCCTATTTAAAACCTATTTACTTTTTTTATGTTTATTGTTATAATATGCAATAAAAT
>JAUVKG010000013.1 GCA_030596365.1 Chlamydiota bacterium
AGCAGCCATTCACGCGCTGCATGGACAGCATCGGCAAGAGATTTTCCTTTATCGGGGTCAAAAGGATTATCGGGATTAGGCGCACTTTCTTCACGATAAGAAATCCAGTATTGATGATCAGTACCAAAAGTTTTTATAAATTCTTTCCAGAACCGCTGACAAAGTTCTTTGCATTTCGGGTCGGTAAAAGCTAAAATTGCCGAGCGGCCGGAAGCGCCGAAATAAGAGTGATGCGGTACATTCGACCAATCTATCCACCTGCCTTTTGGGTAAGCTCGTTTAAGTGTATCTTCGAAATCAGCGAGGTAAAAATTATACTCGATTTTCATTCCGAGTTTTTCGCGCGCGAAAGCGTAAACTTTTTGCATTAAGCGGGTAGTTTCTTCGGGTGAGCGTCCCCAACCTGAGCGAGGCGACCAGTGAGCACCCCAGAAGTCATCGATTTCATCATCAAAGACTTCTTTGTTAAAAGGCTCGACTTCCGGGAAAGCTCTTTTAAAGACGTCGCCCCAAAGTCTTGTATAGCCGACAGGATAAACAAGAGCTGAACTAAAACGCGCTTGCGCCATCCATCTTAAATGAGCGATCCACTCATCATAGCCCCAGTTAGCCGGGTGGCCTTTGTCACTGCCGTAGTATCTGCTCCAAAGCCATTTAGATCTGTAATCGAATTTAGGTTTTTGAACGATTTTTTTTGGTAAAGTTTTATAAGGCGGCAAAGTTTTTTCATTGATTTTTTTAGGAATTTGTTCACCGTCCTCAAAGAATCCCATCCCGCATTTGTTTTGTAAAAAATCATAAACACCAAACAATACACCGCGCTGAGTATGTGACACGATAAAAAGTTTATCACCTTTCTTTGATGGCGCGATGATATAACCATCGCTGTCTTTACGAACATCAGAGAGAAGTTTATCGATATCATCTTTGAATTCCGGATATGTATCCGGTGTGGCAAGAACAAAGGCTGGAAGATTAGCTTCCTGTTCAGCGATTTTTTTAGATATATTTTTTGTTTCAGGATCCGGCGCGTCTGGATTTTTGGCTCTGCGTTCTATATCTTTCTGAGCTTTAGCCCATGCTTCCGGAAACGGCAAAGTTGATTTATCAGGAAACCAGACTTTTATAGTTGAATCCCGTAACAAGAATTGTTTGTTCGAGACACGCGACAGGTATCTTTGAAGTTCTTCGGCAGCATATCGTTCGACAGTAGAACTACCGAATCGAACAGCTATTTTGTCATTATTTTGCGAAGCGAAAGTGACAGTAGAAAGTGTTAATGCAGTCATAATTGTTAATATGGTTAATGATTTCATTTTAGTTAGTGGTGATGATTATATGTGTTTTATGGGAGATATGGGAGTTATGGGAAATATGTGTCAGATTCCCAATATTATTTTATCATTTCAATTTTCAAGGGACCAAAAACAGGAATCGACATATTGTCCGAATCGACAATGTTTACATAAGAATTGGCACGCGGCCCATAAACCAATTGAGAGTTTTTGGGAAAATCATATAAAGAGTATAGCAAAATGGTTTGCGGGTCATCTTTGCTGAACTCAATATGATAAATTTTTTCAACAGGAGTTTTCCCGTTATCAATACGTATTTCAAAACCGGAAGGTCTTCCCTCAGATTGTAATTTACCTTTAACACCTTCGTAAGTAACAGCAATAATATTAGGCTTTTTATACTTTACGGATTTTAATCTTATACCTTTTTCTGACGGTAAATCGGGTTTAACTAACGGAAGCGCTATGCGAGCGAGCCTGTGAGCAAGTTTTTTTTGTGCTTGATAAGAAATATGGATAGGGTCATTTAAATCAAAATCAAAAGCCGGAACCATATAAACATCATCCAATTCTTCCGCGACAAGGCGTTGGTTTTCCTGGACAATCTGCCAGTAACGCGCTATTTCAGGCGATGCTTCTAACGTTCTTCCGAGTTGCACGGTAATAACGGGAATTCTCCCAATATCTTTATGAACGGCAGAAACGAATTTTTTAAAACGTTCTTTGTATGTCGACGGAATTTTTTCATCAGCTACGAGAGCGTCTGATTCGCCTTGATACCATAGCATCCCGCGAACGCGTCCACCGGCTTCCATAACTTTTTGCAGCATTATGCCGTAAAGGCTGGGTTTACCTTTGTAATAATTTTCGGGATTCCATTGTTGAAGAGTCGTGCCGCCCCACGCGCAAGGTATCAGGCCTATAGGAACAGAAGTTTTTTTGAATAATTCATCGGCGAAGAATCTACCTGCGCATACTCCCCAATAATTGTCAATTGTAGCAATTGTAAGAATACTTTTTGCTTCTTCATCGGTAATATATTTGCGATATAAGTCTACAAAGATCGGGAGTTCGGAATTTTCCATCCTGTGTAACGGGATGGTCGCGGGTTCCCATTTTTCCACAAGACTTAACATACTAACATATTTAGAAAACGGATACTTTTCTTTCGGTTTCGCGACGCCTTGCATATTAGATTGTCCCGCTAAAATCCAGATATCACCGACAAGGATATTTTTGTAAGTTTTTTTTGGTTTCTTGTTTGGGGTTGATATAATAATTTTGTAAGGTCCGCCAACCGGAATATTCTGAATTAAAACGTATTTATTTTTCTTTTCGGGTTTTACTATCTGCTTTAAAACGACCTTGCCGTCTTTTCTCTTTACAGTTATTTTAACTTCATCATTTCCCTTCCATGACTTGTCTAATAGAACGCGGCACGTTCCGTTAGAATCGCAATCGCGTTGAACAACCTGATAATCAGAATATAACACGGGATAATTTGTGGAACAACTCGTGAGCGAAGATTTAATCATTGAAGCAACTTGTTTGGCGAGCTGCTCGTAACCAAATCCGGTGAAATGGCAACCATCTTTTGAGAGCCATTTTTTGAAATTAGGCAGTGCAAGATTGTACAAATCATCGATTTGGATATTTTCATTTTTCATTAATTCAACTGCTTTTTCATTATTTTTGAGCAGTAATTTTTTTGTTGGTTTGTCATAATAAATGAAAGGGGTTGTGGTAGTCCAAATCAACTTAGCGCCTGTTTTCTTCAGTGCAGCAAGAATTTTCTTTAAATTATTTATGTATTGCTCGGTTGTGTGCCTGAATACAACATCATCTATTTTAATATTCGGCAAGTCTTGTTCCAAGACCATTTTACCGTTATACATGTAGTGTGTGTCCCAAATACCGAAATTAAAATGAATAACATCCCATTTCTTATTGCCAATCCATTTTTTAATCTCTTTTGCACCGAGTTCTGAATGCTCACAGTTGACCTCAGGCCGAAAAACATTAGCTTTGCCATCTAGTGATTTTCTTACCGGGAGAGTGTAACCGATAGATATAGAATCACCGATAATTAGAACATTAGGCAGATCAGGATTAGCTATTGGATTCACCATAGGATTTTGTAAATAAGCTGGTATTTCATTAACAGTTGCTTTTTTATCTGCACCTTGAGCAATCGAATTTAAAAGTAATGCTGTTAATATTATTCCTGGAATTAAAATTTTGTGGTATTTCATTTGTATTTGTCTTGCGGGTTGATTTTACTTGTGATTACTTTGTATTTCTCCGGAGCGCGTTGATTGAAACACCGACTGTTTTTTCGTTGTTCACGCAAAGCTGCCAAATCTATTTCCGCGGTAATGTAATGATCTCCTATTTCATTAACCCGGGCAAGAATTACATTTGGATATATGCCGATCATTGTTCCAAAGCCTGCGGCAAGGTCGGTTGCAATCATAGCGATATAATTTCTATACATATCTGATTTGACTAGAAAATCTTCGATAGAGCCTGCTCGACCGTTTATCCAGCAGACTATTTCCGCGCCTTTCAGCGAAAGTATCCGAGCGGATTCAGGAAAATAACCGTCGTAGCAGGTCATAATTCCAATAGTTCCGAAATCCAGTTCAAATACCGGAAAGTCCGTGCCGCTTTTCATATTCCACTCCTCGTCATTTTTGTTTGGCGGCCAGAAATACGGGGGAGAACCTACAGCGGGGTGAACCTTGTTAAATTTTCCTATAATTTTTCCGTCACGTCCGAAAAGGAAAGCTGTATTAGAATATTCGCCATTTTCAAATTCTTCCCAACCGCCAACGATGACATATATATTATTTTTTTTTGCGGCTTCCGCAACAGCTTTTGTTTGCGGGCTGGGAACTTTAAATCTTCCAAGCAGGTATTCTGGAAAGACGATTAACTGGACATTTTCTTTTCCCGCACGATTTATGAATTCCAGGATTTTTGTCAGAGGATTGTATTTATCTTTTCCCGGGGTAAAGAGTTGAACGGCGGCCACTTTAACTTTTTTGCATTTTTTCCAGGATGTATTTTCTGAAGTTTTTGATGTATTCATTTTTTTAACAGTTATTTTATTAGTTTGAGAATTACAAACATAACAAATTAAAATTAATAATATAATAATTTTTCTCATTTTTTTATCCTCTTTATTAGTTATTTTAATGTCTGATAATCAGCGTATTTCAAATTTAATTTTTTAAAAATATTTTTCCAACGCTGTTTCATGTCGGGAAGGTGATACAGAGGTATATATCCTAATTTCAGGTAAATCTTAATCGCCGGAAGGCGAAAATCGTCGGTTAATAAATATATCTCGCGATAACCCAGTTCAAGGAATCTTTTGGTGACAGCCGCGCATACGATGCGACCCAGGCCTTTTCCATAATGAGAAGGATTGACGGCAACCCAGCCCAGTTCTCCACCGTTTGGAAAATATTTTGTTGGGTTGTTTGATCCTACAGTTGTACCTACAATTTCTGAGCTTTCAATATGTTCAATAAAAAAGAGTCCATTAGGAATGACTTTTTCAATGACTGAATTAAAATTGTTGTTGTTCCATTCGTTAAAACCTGCCGATTTCATCAAATTAATATAAGATTCTTTATCTTCACTTTGAAAGTTTCTCAACAAATAACCTTCGGGGAGATTCCATTGCAATGATTCTCCTAATCGTTCTGTTGGCCAGATCATCAGTAATTGTTCAGTCATTTTCGGTGGTTGTGTTTTTAATTATTTTGATATTGTTATAATTGTTCGATCATTTCCGCGAACGTGCGGGTTTTGTATGTCGGGTGGACAATGGTTTCATCCTGATTGTAAATAGGGTCAATCGGAAGATTTGGCAGATTCCTAATCGCATTTTGTTTGATTTTCCTGATTGCCGAATCTTCATTACCAACAGGTTTACGATCAAAATATACGACTGCATCGGGCTGCACTTTGTCAGGGGTGGCATAAACACCGACATTGTCACCGGTTGGATTAGATATTTCAAGATAATAATTACCGGAAAGAATTCGTGATTTTGGTTCAAGCCATATCCAACTACCGTCAAGAATATTAGAGAATTCAGATGTCGCTTTAATTTTACCACCAATTTTGTCGAAAAGCGAAAGTGTCAGTCCGGCATTTGTTGCGTACCAGGTAGGAATTTGAATTCCGATTTTCGAGAAATCACGAATTGCATGAAAAGTTTGACCTATAGAATGTCCGGGCTTAAGTTTATAAGGATTTGGAGCAAAAGCTGCAGAAACAATATGCGAGCCGTTGGCATCTACAACCTGAAAAACAAGTGATTTAGCTTTAACGGAAGCAGAATCAGTTTTCGAAGCCGATCGAGCTTTATCAACCAGTTCTTTAGCTTCTGAAACCGCAAGAATCAAACGCAATCGCGCGACCAGCATATCGGCATATTTAGTTACCGGAACCGGGAAATTAAAATTAGGCTTCCATTTTTTTGGTATATCCACTTTTTGCGCTTCATTCAAAACTTCTCGCAGATGTTTATTATAACCGGCAGTGCCAAAATTCGGTGGGTTAGGTATCATAGCATCATATCCGCCTTCAACCGCGTTATAAACATCCACCATAGCTGCAGCGTTTTCCGGACCGAAAGTTGCGGTACAGAATTCCAATTCGATATCCTCAAGCGATCGTTTTGGGTTCCACATTTTTTGTGCGGCGACATAAGCATTAATAATTTGAGGCCAGCCGTGAAAATTTATTTCTGCATTATAGTAACGAATTTGTTTACCTGCTTCAGGAGGAATAGCTTTGAAATATTTATCAATATTCTTCATATTAAATGCCATATTATTTCTCATCTCATGATCGGAAATATACCATCCCCAAATATCAAGCGGCCGACCGGATTCAATTACATATTTAGCCTGATCAGGTTGATAGAACCGGTTTAAAGCAATACCGATATCTTTTGGCATAAAAGTATCATCGAGAAATTCAGCATCGTCAGGAATTGGTTTTGCAAACTTTATCTGACTTGGTGGCGGAAGGAATACTGAAAAATAGTTTTCTAAGCCTACAGGGTTCGGAGCATGCAACCAAAAAGCGCCGTTAGCCCATGTACTTAAATTCCCTTCAGCTTTTGGATTTATACGGCGAAATTCTCCAATAATATAATTCGCCAACTGTTGCCTTGTTTTGTATGGATCGCATCCGTTGCGAGTACAACCGCCCGGATCGCTAATATGAACATTAACATGGTCAATATATTTTCCATAAAGATCAGCCTGCTCGCGGTGGAAGTCTTCAATAATTTTATGTTCTCTCGGGTCATTCCAACAAATCACTTCAAATTCATCAAATAAGGCGTCACCCCAAACGAACCACGAAACAATCATCCCGCTTTTTTTCGCTCCTTTTGCAAGGATGATAGCCCCTTTTCTTGCCTTATCAAGTTCTTTACCTTTAATGCTGCCGTATCCGCGACATTCTCCGATTTGAATTCCATTAAATCCAAATTGCCTGTAAAGCTCAGGATATTCAAACAACTCTTTTGCTGTCCACACTTCCGGTCCGGCATTTTTGAATGGAGAGCCATAAGGAGTTTGACGCCGCGGCGAATCTCCGATGTTGATGAGCCGTCCAAAAATAAAAGGGTTATTTTTTTCGATACCCGATGCAATTTTCAAGCATCGCCCGTTATTAGAAACTATAGCGCGGAATCTTTCCGCTGCAGCACGCAATCCGGAAATGGTTTTACCGACAAGGAAGATTTCAGGTAGAACAGTATTGCTACTGACATAGAGCCCATAAGCTTCATCGCGTGATGAATTAAAGAAATCGGATATTTTTTTTGATCAGGATTTTGGTAATGAAGATTTTTTTAAATATTTTTCGGTGATAAGGATTAAACGGGCATGCGGATCTGTTGTTTTTTTAGTTGATGTGATAACAGAAAATCCCCGTTCCTTGAAAAATTTGTTTAATTCATTACTAACATTTTTTATCTCGGGATTTTTAGGACTTCTAATTTTTACAGCAAAATTGTTTTTGTCAGCGATTGTAATCATAATGTCTTTACCCGGATATAAATTATCTGCTTCTTTCATTATTTCTACAAGCGTTTTTGTGTCGCGTAAAAGCCATTGCGGTTTGAGTGCCCACAGACTGTTTTGCCAACCATTATGCATTTCCCCTCTAAACCAGTTTTTCCATTTTCCGTGACAGGCTTTTTCGCGTTCATCAATCATTTGCTGCATTGGCACGGCAGCTTTCTGAAAAAGATTTGCAGCTTCTCCAAATTGCTTTTTTGCACATGCTTTGAAAGCGTCAATAGCATCTACCGACCAATGATTAACCAATCTTGAAGTTTGCAATTGTAGAATTATGTTGTCAAAGTAGAATTGTCGGTCCTTTTCAGGAACTTTTTTAAATACTGAAATTGCCTGATTGTATAAAGCATCCCAGCGCGGCTTTACAGAGTTTAAATATTCAGGGCTGACTTTCCCCAAGCGTCCTCCCGGACTATTAAAATTTGCTTTAGCGGCATATTCAGCAAGAGCGTTTGGATCATTATTTTTTTTAGCTAATTTAGTCAGTGATTCCTGTTTCCAAATAGTTGCAATCAAGTCGGAAGTTACATTTGGGACAACTACTTCGGTAACCGAAGTTACGCGACTTGGATATTCGAGTTCCCAGAATTTTTCATAAATATCAGCAATTTCTTTTGCGTTATTTTGTCCAAAATGATAAGCGCACCATTCTTCAAGGAAGCATCGCGATTCTCCGGCGTTTTTTAACCAGGGCTTTGCGTTCCATGCGAGATCCATTCCTGCAGCCATAGACATAGGGATTTCACGCATATCGCCAACATTAAAGAGAACATATCGTTTTATCCCTGCGTCAATAACTTTTTTAAATTCGTTCTGAATTACATTAAGAGGAACCCACTGCACCCACTGATTATCGCAATAAGAGAGATGATAATAAATTCCATTTCCGCCTTTGCGGGTTTGTTCAGCACCTTCCGGTAAAAAAGGTACAGTTGCGAAACTTCCGGAATCCTGCCAAATAAGCATTGCGTCTTCCGGCAAGTTCATTTTACCGGTTTTATATTGTTCATAAACTTCGCCGCGCATTGTCAGTGAAGTAATAGGTTTTACATTTCGAGAAAGTTCTTTTTTCAAAACGGCGCGTTGAACTGTTATCGCTTTTCCTGTAAGAGCGGCACGTTCTTCAACGGTTTTAGGTGCGGAATCATCTGTTTCAGAAAAATCTCTGTCATCAAAACCTCTCAGCCCGATAGGCCAAACATTCAAGAATTTTCCATGCCGTTTAACCGAATCGCGCCAAAATGCTTCCATTTCTTTAGGATGACGAACAAAAGAATAAGGTAAAGCTTTTCCGTATTTGGCTTTTGTAAATCTGTCCCAATAGCCAACAGACGGATTTGTCAGAAGAATTTCAAGATGCGAAGCCGTATAAAAAAGTTCGCGGTCATGGACAAGCTGCCGGGTTTTTTCCGTCATATAATTGGCATACATTGCCGGTGCGATCATATTGCCTTTCAATCTGCAGATAGTCTCGAGAATTTCTTCAGCAACCTCGGGCTCAACATTTCGATCAACATTTTTCCAGCAAAGAAGAGAATCTTCATCGTTGATGAAAAGTCCCCGATACTGAAATGTAGGTGGGCCTTCTTTAATAATGCCATCACGCCAAACCAGCTTATCCTGCCGGTCAGGAATATGACCTGTCCAGAACTTAAGAGGATCAGTTCCAAGCAGTCGTTCGCTTAATTCATAAATTCCATACATCGCGCCACGCGGATCACTACCTGCAACGATAAGGATATTTTTATTATTAATTGGTTGAATGACAAAAGTTTCCCATTTGTCATGAAGTTTTCCAAGATCAATTTTGTATTTTGCATCTATAGATTTCAATAAAGAACATTGATCAGCTACTCCGGCGATTATAACGGTTTTACCTTTTGGGATTTTGTTCACGATTTCAAGTTTTTGACCTGTAGCTTCATAGAAATCTTCCTGGAAATCTTTTGCCGCAATTTGCAGACATTTAGGAGCGGCTGCTGATATTACCAGTACCGGAAGTTTGTTAGATTCATTCATTAGTTCCATAATTTCTCCACAAAAAGTTTGACTCGTAAATGCAAGGCAAAGAAGAGTCAATGTTAATTGTACCCAGCGAATGTTTTTGATTAGATTCATAATAAAATTTTAATTATTGTTTAAAATGACAAATAATAAATGCAAATAATAAATAACAGGTAGTAAATAAATAAGGCTCAGGAATATCGCCGACTCTTATTTCATCCAAATCGCCATTGAAATAACGGGAATTGTTGCCGGGTTCATATATATCAACACCTACCGTGATTTGGCTAGCTTGCATGTTAAAGTATTGATCTGTTGAATTTGTTGTGTCGCCAACAATTATGAGGATAAGATTAAGAAACAAATTATTCATTTTTTCAGAAGGTTGTAATTAAATTATAGCTATTTTGAGGAATAACATTGTATTATATCATAAAACAATTCAGATTCAAGTTTTATGTCTCCTGAAGAAGCGCCAACCAATATTTTGAAAGCTCCGGGTTCAACTGTCCATGCTTTGGTTTCAGGATTCCAAAAAGCAAAATCTTTCCACTTTAATTTTAATTTCACTTCTTTTTTTTCACCCGGCTTGAGAAAAACTTTTTTGAATCCTTTTAACTCTTTGACTGGTCGCATCACGGAAGCGCTGACATCTTGCACATAAAGTTGTGCTGTTTCAGCGCCTGCTCGTTTGCCGGTATTTTCTATAGTGAAGCTTACGGTTAACGGTATGTTTTTGTTTATTTTTTTGGCTGATAATTTCAACTTATCATATTTAAAAGTAGTATATGAAAGCCCAAAACCGAAAGGGTATAACGGTACAATATTTTTTGTGTCGTACCAACGGTAACCAACTAAAATCCCTTCTTTGTATTTCACATCATAAGTCTCATCATATTGTCCGCCTTCTCCCGGGTTTTTATATTTTCCGTCTTCACCCAATCGTTTAAAATTTTCAGGAAAGTAGTCCGCTCCGGGTGAATCAGCAAATTCTTTTTCGATTGTTATAGGAAGTTTACCGGAAGGATTAACTCTTCCTACCAGAACATCTGCAATTGCTTTACCCTGAGACTGTCCGCCGAACCAGGCGTACAACAGAGAATTAACTTTATCAGCCCAATGAACCATTCGCTGCCCTGAGCCGAACATTGTAACAACTATATTGTTCGGATTTAATTTTGCTGTTCTTTTCGCGAGTTCAGTATATTTAGGGTCGAGTTCAAAATACGTGTCATCACCCTCGCCGCAATGGGCGAACATTGCGATAACAACGGCATCAGCATCTTTAATTTCTTTATTCGAAGGCGTTTTTTTATAGATGAGTTTATCGCCAAACTCTTTTTTCATCGCGTCAAGAAGAGTGATATGGTCATAACCTTCCACTTTGGATGAGCCGCCGCCGCAAGCTATTTTTTCTGCTGCTTCGCCAATCAGCAGAATGCTTTTAATTTTCTTTTTGTTTATTGGCAGAAGATTATTTTTGTTACGTAAAAGAACTATGCTTTCTTGAGCGGTTTTAAGTCCGATTTTTTTATGTTCCGGGAATTTTTTTACCAACGATTTGTCGTGATAATCATGATCGTATAAGCCCATTTTAAAGCAAGCGGTAAGGATATTGACAACCATTCTGTCAAGAGCTTTTTCCGAGACCTTACCGTTATTAACAGCATCAAGAATATTCGTGCAGTCCGGCATAACCAGATCCAATCCGGAATTGATTATTTTTTGCGGATCATAAACAGATACCCAGTCAGACATTACCAAATCTTTAAAACCTAATTCACCGCGAAGCAAATCTGAAATTACGTATTTACTTTGCCCTGCCCATTCGCCATTTACAAGATTATAGCTCATCATGACGGCTGCAGCGCCGGCGTCAATTCCTGCTTTAAATGCGGGCATATAAATTTCATGCAATTCTCTTTCCTTAACTATAGTATTGCAGCGCTTTCTATAATATTCATTGTTATTGCAGATGAAATGTTTGAGAGTGGCCATAACATTGCGGCTTTGTAAAGCCTTGACGTACTGTTCAATCATCCGCGCGGCAAGGAAAGGGTCTTCACCCATATATTCGAAGTTTCGTCCGCATCTCGAAACTCTGTAAATATTCATACCCGGGCCAAGCAGGATCGAGATATTTCCCGCATTGCATTCTTCACCGACAGCTTTTGCGTATTGAAATGAAAGTTCAGGGTTCCAGGTAGCCGCGAGTGCGAGTGAGCAGGGAAAAGCGGTAGTCTCTTCAAGTCCGTGCGGCGACCTGATACCCATACCGGCATCGGTCATATAAATTGGTTTCATGCCGAGGCGTAGAATGTATGAGATATTTAAGTCGCCAAAGCCACCGATCATTTCGCCTTTTTCATCGAGTGTCATTTCTTTCACGAGCAGTTCCGCTCTTTTTCCTGGTGGCAGATTTGTGTTTGCATAAGGTTTATCCGCGGGGAATTTTTTAAAAACGATGTTATTGTCATAAACGGGATAACGAAATTTGCTGTTAATTGTAATTTCATAGATAGAAAAACCATATTGTGTCGCGCGTTTTTTACAATCAATTTTTATGTAGCGCGCTTTAATTGTCGGACTAACATCGATATTTTGCTTACCTGTATCCGGCATTTTTTCTGTTTTATCAAAAACCAATGTCCATTTTTTTTGGTCGTTGGATACAAGAACCTGATATGTTTTGGCAAAAGCATTTTCCCAGACAATTTGAATTGACGATATTTTTTTCGGCTCTGAAAAGTCAATTAATATCCATTGATTGTCTTCAAAGCCGGATGACCATCGTGTGTGCGGATTATCATCCACCGCGTAATGGGCTGAGAAGTTAACGCCTTGCCGGCTTGAAGCGGTTGTTTTCATTTTAGCTCCCGAAATATGGAATGTCAGCGTCAGATTTAAGAATAATATAAACAAATAATTAATTTTCATAAAAAAAATCCCGATTTAAAGTTGTATATTTTTTTGTGATTTTCCGCCATTAAATTTTCTTAATCCGATGAACTATAAATAACAAGCAAATAATAATTTGTAAACAAGGTTCCGGAATAGTGTCAATCCTTATTTCATCCAAATCACCGTTGAAAAAACGGTCTGCGCTATATATATCATATCCAATCGCAATTTGAGAAGAGTGATCGTCAATATATATATTCGCTTCGTTTGTTGTGTCATCGACAATTAATATTGCCTGATCGTCAACGATGGAGAAATGTATATCATGCCAAATGTTTGAATCCAATAGCTTTGATGAAGAAATCCATCCTCCTGGCGTAACAAAACTTATATATCCTTTATCCCCAGTTGGTATAAGAAAACTCCGCCAGGCAACTGCTTGAATTAACGCGGCATAAGGATCATTAGTTGACGGTAAGTCAAACCATCTCATAGAAAAATCGCAAGAGGCGTTTATTCCACCAGGCCATCCCGGACTGCAATAAATCGAGTCGTTTGTACCGTCAAATCGTAGAAAACTGCTGCCGTTGAACGAGCCGGTAGTTAATGCGGGAACAGTTGAATAATCAAATTCAAATAAAGGAGCGTTTGTTTTATTTAATATTGGCGCGTTAGCCGATCGGCCGCTTGAATTATCGTCAGGAGTAATAAACCAAAAACCCTGGTTAGTAGCATCGCAATGCATAAGAAGAACAGTATCGAAATTATCGACATAAGTTGCCATTACATTATTAGATACAACAATAAAAAATGAAGCAAAAGTAAGATTAAGAAATAGATTTTTCATTTTTTCAGAAAGGTGTAATTAAATTATAGTTATTTGTTACTTGGATTTGTAGATATGATCAATTTGCAGTTCATAATTGAATAACCGTTGTCGGCAATAGATTCATCTTCGTTTAACATAAACTCTACCAAATTACCTTTCCGTTTCAATTTATGAGAATCCAAATCTATTTTAAAGATCGCGTTTCTTGAGGTGCCTGTAACCGGAAGAGGATATTTTTGATTGTTAAATACTACCGTAGCCTCATTGATATTGTCTATTCCACTTGCGGAAATGATTAAATAAGAGTCTATGATTTTTTGTGGATTAAAATTGTCTTTTATCGAAACAGTGATTGTTTTTTTATTATGTTTCGGTGTAATTTTAAAATATCTTTGTTCAGGAGTAACAATTGTCAATTCCTTTTGTCGAAGCGCAACATCTGCTTTTTTACTTAAGTTAGCCAGAGCAATTGCGTCTTGCGAATGCCACTCGGGTTTAAGTGCCCACATAACTGCTTCTGAACCATTATGATATTCACCTCTATACCAATTTTCCCATTTGCCATGAGATGCTTTTTTTCGCTCATTGATAATAGTATCCATTGCCTTGGCGGCTTTACTAAAATGTTTGTGTGCTGAAAGGAAATCTGTTTTTTCACACGCATTGAATCCGTCAAGGAGTTCAACTGCCCAATGATTAATCATTCTTGAAGTTTGAAGTTGACAAATCATATTATCGAAAAAGAATTGTTTTCTTTCCGGTTTAATAAGTTTATTTATTTCGAGCGCTTTTTTGTAAAGGTCATCCCATTCTGCCGTTGCTTTTCTGAGGGATTTAATATCAACTACATCTCCACGTCGTTGAGGTACTTTTGAGAAATCAACTACTGAGGCGTATGCTTGTAGAAGCATCGGGTCATTTTCATTTTTCAAGAAATTAATGGCAGAAGTTGCCTGCCAGATTGACCCCACTCCTTTTGAAACAGTATATGGAGCCATTAATTCCACAACCCAGGTACAAGAACAAGGAAACTCCAATTCATAAAATTTATGATAAAGTTCCGCTGCTTGTTTAGCGGCGGCTTTTCCAAAATAGTATTTTGTCAATGAATATAAAAGATCACCTGGATAATTCTTTTTTGTGTACCAGGGAACAGCATTCCAAGTTAAATCCATACCGGCGGCGATACTTAAAGATATTTCACGTATATCGCCGACATTAAACAATACATATTCTGTTGCCTTATGCTCAATAACTTTTTTGAATTCCTGTTGAAGATGCTCAAAAGGAACCCACTGTGTCAATTGCCGGTCGCAGTTTCCGATATGAAAATAAACTCCGTTACCGCCGGAACGTTTTTGTTCTTCGCTATTTGGTAAATCCCGAAGCAAAGCCACCCATCCTTTGTCACACCATATGAGCATAACATCATCCGGAACACCCATTGTTCCCGTTCTGTAAAGGGTTTCAAGCTCCGCGTATAATGCCAGTGAAACAGGTGGTGAAATATCTTTCGGCAGATTTTGTTTAAGCATGTCTAACTGCTCATTAAGTACTTTTCCCACAACCCTGGCACGTTCTTCAAGGGTTTTCGGAGCGGCGGGATCGCTGCGCCAGAAAGCCCAATCTTGCAAACCGCGAAGACCGATTGGCCAAATATTATTGTAATTTCTGTGTCTTTTAATTGAATCGAACCAAAAGGCGCGGAGTTTTTCAGGATGTTTTATGTATGAATAATCAAACTTTTTGCTCCAACGTTCCTGACAAAAGCTTTGCCAATAAACCATAGGGTTAGCCAAAAGCAACTCCATATGAGAAGCGGTATAAAAAAGTCCTCTGTCATAAACTAATTTTAGTGTTTCAGGAGTCATATATTTAGCATACATTGCCGGAGCGATAAGATTGCCTTTTAGCCTGCAGATCGTTTCTATAATCTTTGCCTGTACTTCCGGCTCGACAACTCCGTCTGATGGTTTTTCACCTTTCCATGCCAACAAAGAATTTTCGTCATTAATAAAAAGTCCGCGATATTGAAATGTAGGAGGTCCTTCTTTAATAATACCATCGCGCCAAACCAGTTTATCCTTCCGGTCAGGAATATGATCTGTCCAGAACTTAAGAGGGTCAGTTCCAAGCAGTCGTTCGCTTAATTCGTAAAGGCCATACATTGCGCCACGCGGATCACTACCTGCAACGATAAGAATATTTTTATTATTAATTGGTTGGATGACAAAAGTTTCCCATTTGTCATGAAGTTTTCCAAGATCAATTTTGTATTTTGCATCAATGGATTTTAAGATAGGGCAACTATCGGCAATTCCGGCGATTATAACAGTTTTTCCTTTTGGAATTTTGTTCGCGATTTCAAGTTTTTGGCCTGTTGCTTCGTAGAAATCTTCCTGGAAATCTTTTGCCGCGATTTGCAGACATTTGGTTGCTGTAGCTGAAATTACCAGTACCGGAAGTTTGTTAGGTTCATTCATTAGTTCCATAATTTCTCCACAAGAAATTTCGATTTTAATATTTTGTTTAGGGTTACATTTATTCATTTCAAATTCAACAATATCACCGCCACTCGGGCCGTCCGCTGAATTTTTGCCTTTAAAAGGTATATCAACCTTTTTCCTATCCGGTTTTATTACTTTGTAATCTGTTTTATTATTTAAAATTTTTCCGTTTACTGAAAGTAAATTCAATTTTTTACCTTTGGGAATGTGAAGGCGAATAACCCAGCTTCTCTTTTTAACGGATGACGGAAAATTGCCTCTCGCAGCGCCAATATTTAAAGTATATTTTTCTTTAGTTTTTGATAAAGTAACAGGCGTCAAACAACATTTTCCTTTTTGATAGTCAACTGAATAGCCGTCATCTTCGTAAAGTTCTCTTTTTTGCTTACCGGTTTTCTGTGGCAGATACGCGTCAATAATAACTTTATTCCATTTTTCCTGACCTGTGTATTGCATTTGCGGAATAGTAAAAATAACAGCTCCGTCACGAATAAAAAGAGGTGCTTCTTTTATGCCATACGTTTCTGTAATTTCTCGCGGACCTTTTATTAGTTCGCCACTCCAAACGTTATGCCAATAGCCTGGTGGAATCCAAAGTTTGCGTTTAACATTGTTGATTTTATTTGTTTCCGCTAACTTGATTTTTAATTTGGCTATGGCTTTTCCGCCTCGATCATAATATTCAAGTTTAAAGTTATAACTTTTATTTTTCACAAGTTTTTGAGTTGTAAAATAATCAAAATTATTGTTATCTTTCCATGCGTCTAATATTAATTTGTTGTCAAGCCATAAACGGCAACCGTCATCAACAGTTATTTTGAAAATATAAACCCCTGTTTTAGGCATCGGGCCTAATTTAGAGATCCATTGAACCGAGAAATTATCACTGTTTACTTTTTTATCCGGAGCCGCGTTTTTCCAATTGAAATCAATTGTTTTATCTATGCGTGATAAAACCGGTTTACCCTTGAGGTTAATATTATTAAAGTATTTTGCGTCAAATCCTGTTTGCCCGTTTGGTGTTTTAATTAAATTCGCGTTAATTTCGAGCATAGTTTCAAATGAACTATTAGTTATCGGAGCGACTAATATGTCATTACCAAATAAATACTGTTGACTGTTTTTAGCATTTTCAAGTTTCGGCCAATAAAGGTCGCACCGCCTCATTAACGGCATTCCTGTTTTGTAAGCTTCGAATGCCGCGGAATAAATTACGGGTAATAATCTGTAACGCATCAGAACATAATCTTTTACAATTTTCTCGGCTTTTGTGCCGAATGCCCACGGTTCACGAGTCTCGGATTTTGTGCAGTGCGGCCTTGTTGTTGGTGATAACACACCAAATTGGATAAAGCGAATAAATAATTCAGCCGTTGGATTACCCAACCAACCGCCAATATCTTGTCCGACATAAGGCAACAGGCAATCAATTCCTGAATTTACGCCGTTAGAAATTCCGTTTCGCAAATAATTCCAAGCAGATCTTATGTCGCCGGTCCACCAAATAGGATAACGATGCGCGGCGGGATGTGAAGGAGAATTTTTGATGCCATTATGAATTCCCTGGACATTACTCAGAATAAGAGGGCGCTTATGTGGATTGAATTTCTGTGTAATGTCGTGATAGAGACACATTCCCCATATTTCTTTTTTCAGGCCCGGCGCCGGTTCATTTAATCCCGTATGCCAGTTTCTGTCGTACCACCACGCGTCAAGCCCCCTTGCCAACATAGAAGTTAGACCATTCCACCTGAATTTCAATTCTTTTGGCGAAAGGGCATTAGTACTTATGGATCTCGGATGGTCATTAAACATTATTTTAACATTTCTTTCATGCGCTTCTTTAAAAAACCTTTTTATATCCGGGAAAAGTTTTTTGTTTTCCGCATAACCGTCCGAAGCGCCGACACGCCAATCGGTATCGGAAATAAAAACATCAATAGGGAAATTTTTTTCGCGGTATTTATCTATTGTTTCTAAAGCTGATTTTTCGGTGTAAGGACGCCAACGACTATGAATAAATCCGAAAGCGTAAAGTGGCGGCAAAGGAATTGGTCCCGTTAATTTTAAGAAATTTTTTCTGAAATTCACATACCCGCTTTTCTTTGGGAAAAAAATATAAATGTCAGGCGCGTTATTATTTACATCCCAGCCTGAAGTTGGAGTTTTACAATTT
>JAUVKG010000246.1 GCA_030596365.1 Chlamydiota bacterium
AACACGGCTAACGAAGTAACGTCGTACTCGCGTTCATATCCAATTTTCAAGTAAAGAAATTTATTTTTTCCGTGTATTCTGTGTGTTCCGTGGTTAATAAAGAATTTTAACAAATAACAAAATCACTGGAGCAGAACCCAGCATACGCGGGTCGCGGCGACTTGGCTACCGAATTTTTGTGCCGCTGCTCAGTTCAGCCGTTAGACGTTAGACATTTGACCCGGGCATGCGCCGGGCACGCGTTTGACAAAATATAAAATCAAAAATCCAAAATCTAAAATCATAAATAAACCGGGTTCCGGTATAACTGCTCCGAATCTTATTTCATCCAAATCTCCTTTGAAGTAATGAGTTGGTCCGGCATCCCATCCCGCAAATACATCCGAACTGATATTCTGCATTCCGCCGATTAGAGGAGTTGATTCAAAATCACCGTTAATCATCAGTATCAAATTATTATTATTAACTTCAAAGTAAACATCATACCACACATTTGAACTTAAAGTAACAGCCGATTCTAATTCTGTATAGCCGGTTACTGCCGCATTCATAATCCTGAACAAAAGTTTTCCATTACCTGAACCGTCATTTTGTAAATAGAGTCTCCATGGCTGAGATACAAGAATTCCATGGAAATTATCGTTTGTAAATGGCAAGTCCAACCATCTTAATGAAATGTTACCCGAAAAAGTGTTGCTTTCATCCGCCCACGCCGCTTGTGCGATTATGTTATCGTCAACACCATCAAATCTGAAATAGTTCCCGCCTTTTGGAGAATTTGGTATTAACATAGGTGCGGTAACGTGAGTGTATAAATGGCTTTCATTCAAAACAGGATTAATAGCAGTACGTCCGCTGGAATTATCGTCATCAGAGATCAGCGACGAAACAGGAGAGTAAGAATTATCGCAATGCCATAAGCCTTTATTAATAATATTATCTGTGAACCCGCCGATCGAGTTAGTACCGATCCAGCAAGTTCTTGTTTCTCCTACTGTAGCAAAGTCATCATTTATAACACCTGCTGTAGATGTCTTTATAGTTCCGAGATTCATGCAGGTCAAATAGTTATTATTGCTCAGAACAATATTTTGTGATTCAACTTTAGGTGAACAAACCGAGAAGAATTTTCCATCAGTATCCATAACATAATCATCATCTACATAAACATGAACGCCCATATTTTTACAAACATTTCTAAGAAATTGTGAAGGAATTCCGGCAATCCCGCAATAAAAAGATTTAAAACCTGAATAATCCATGACCGCTAATCCGGTATAAATACTACTCGAATAAGTACCAAGTTGGACTACATTTCCCGGTCCTCCTACCGCCCATGCAATATCATAAGTAATATTTTGATCAGCTGTTTCAAATATATTTGCACTTCCATAAGAAAAAATTGACGGTTTAAATGAAGTGCCGACCAACCCATCATTCCACGGGCTGTTTGAAACGAAATCAATTTGTGCCGGTCTGCTATCTACTTGTACAACATCAAATCCTGTAAGATCTTCAATATTAGCAGCCGCTGCTCCGCCTTCATTTATATATCCGGCTCCGTGAAACCAAACTGCAGCTTTGCCTGATAACGCCGTGTGAAGGGTAGCTCTTTCAGAAGATGTTAAATACCATGCGCCAAGAAAAATATTTACTTTTGGAAGTTCAACGGAACCATCAAGCACATCACCTAAAAGATACATATTAAATGGCACGCCCATTCTATAAAGTCGGGTTCTTAAAACAGAATATAAGGGATTAAGAAGGTCTTTACTGCATGCGAGATAAAACGGACTTCTTTCATCGATAATAACAGCGACTTCAGGATTCCAGGAAGATTTCACGCCTAATTGTCCTTCATAAATAGATTTAAGCTTAGAAATATTTTGCCAAATACCGGTAGAATCCAGCCAGCCATCATCAAAAACATCTACATAAACGCTACCCATTCGCCGTGGAAACAAATGACCAAATTTGCCGTCGTGTGCCCATTTCGTTTGCTGTAAAGTCGGATACTGTGGTAAAGCGGTATTTAAATAAGTCCGTGTGTCGTCATCCTCAAGCCATAGTTTCCCGGCTTTTCTTACAGAATCTGCAGCACTCATAAGAGCGGCCATCCCGCCCGGTCGTCTGTTTAGATAGCTTGGAGGCGCGGAAACCATATCAATATGAGGAGATTCAAGAAGTTTTTTCATTGCGAGATGTCCGGTTTTTTGTATGCCTCTCGGCACGCCAACAAGCTCGAATGTATAACCATAAAAAATTGAATTAAGTTTATTGCTTGAAGTAACCTCTTTAATTTTTTTAGCCATAAAGTTAATAGTATCGGGCACGAGAAAATTTTTATAATCATAAAAATCAATCGTTTTCATTTCTGTCACAGGATCTCTGAAAAATTGACTGTTCGAGTTTAAACGTTCGGATGTTGTTGGAAGAGTTATAGTTGCAAAAGTAACTCCGCTATCATTCCAAGCGGTTTTTAAAGCCGCTTCGGTACCATATTTATCAGCGACCCAATTAGCGAATCCGAGCCGCATATTTTCAGAATAACCTGATAAAACATCTTCCCATGCCCTTTCATAAAACCATTCGCCGGTATCCATTAATGTCATGTGGTAACCAATAATATTGTTACCGAATTTTTCTTCGCAATGCGCGACAAAATCACCTACTCGTGCCTGCATATATGTCCGCCACTTTTCCGATGCAAGACAAATTCTGTCTTTGGTTCCGTCACTGTATTCCATGTGGATATCGGGGTTTGCGGCCATATACCATGGCGATGGATAAATATAAAATCGCGGTATCATCATCGCTTCATTATCAAAATTTGTTACTGCCGTTAAAATGCTGTCAAGAGTGCTCCAATAAGTTATACCATTACCGAATATGAGTTGAAAATTTATTGGAAAGGAATAAAGATGTATTCCGGCATTTTTTGCTAATTTCGCTTGCTTGGCAAATTCACAGTTCGGGTCTCCGGGTAATTTATCTGCCCAACCGTAAAACATCATCGGCGCAACCGGTTTGTTATTTATAAAAAGGGTTGGGGAACCATTATCATCTTTAACGCATGCGGTTAAATTTTCAGGAGGTGGAGGAGGTGGAACAGGTGTTACATAGCTAATTCTTATTTCATCAAGATCCGCGTCAACATCTCGCACCGCGACAAAAGGATCCCAACCTACAGTTACATAGCTTACTGAGCTGGCATCTAATAAACCGGTTCCTGATGAACCGCTATTGGCTTGATAGCCTTCAGCATCATTACCAACTATTACTTCTACAGTACCATCGGAAACAACAACATTTATTGAATACCAAGTGTCAGCATTTATAGTTTTAGTTGAACCAAGAAAATGTGGATTGCCGGCTGCGTCATAAGTTAATATCATCACATTAGCGCCGTCATAAAGATAAACTTTTACCGGATATGTCCAGACAAGACTTTTATATATGCCGGCAGCAGGAAAAGAATTTGCCCGGAAACTAACGTCAATTTTTAGATGGTCAGTAGGAACAGGATCTAAAACACCAAATGCAGTTGCACGGTCAGTTCCGTCAAAAGCAAGATAACTTCCACCATAAGGTGAGCCGGGCATAAGCGTGGCTGCGTTTGCAACATTAATTTGCAAATCATGAGCGGTACGCCCACTTGAATTATCATCCGGAGTTGTTTCTTCAGTGCCTGCCCAGTTTGTAGCATCGCAATGCCAAAGCGCGTAAGTGTTTGTTGAATCGCTGAAAGCAGCGAAAGTTGTATTACAAGCCACAACAAACGCAGCGATTAGAGAAAGTTTAATAAGTAAGTTTTTCATTTAGAGTCCCTTTTTTACCGGAATTAAAATTTGCTGTTTCAATTCTTTCTTAAATAATAAATGATAAATAGAAACGGTTCAGGTGTATTAGCAACAGGTTCGTGAAAAGCTAATAATCCTACTCCGTTGGCATTTATCACTCCAGGTACAGCGTCGCCGGAACCCCCGGAATAAATCAATCCGTTATTTCCTGAGCCACTACCATTAAGTTGAAGAACAAGAGCATTACCGGAAACTGTCCCGGAAATAATACTTGCGCTTGAATTTTCAAGTCTAAAATAATTTTGTGCACCGGCTTGCCAAACAAGATCATCTATTTTATTGCGCATTACAACAGTAATACTTGTTAGTTCAGTGTCATTGAAAAAAGCAAAATCAACGTTTGGTGGTTCAATATTTGTAATATTAGATGAACCATATAAATCACGTAAAAGTAAAGCCGCATCGTGTTGTCCAATCACTTCATAACCATTTATATAAGTATAATGACAGAAATCAGGACAACTGTTTACTCCTGTGGTTGACATAACTTCAAATTTCGGGTAATTGTCCGGAAGCAAACGCTGACTATTCCGTAAATCTACAGCCCATTGACTTACACCGCATCCAACTCTTAATTGATGGATATATGCTTTTTCAAATCCGGGATAATCTTGTGACCAGTCATTATATAAATTAATCATTCCGGCTTCATGAACAGGCGCGTTTCCCCCATCGCTTTCCCCCTGATACCACAAAATTGCACGCACATTATTTTCAACACCGGCTTTTCTTACGCGATAAAGCAACCGTCCATAATTAGTATTAATATCTTCAGGATTGCTGTCATTCCGTTGAAAAAAGCTGATTGCCTTGCCGCTATTGGCATTATTAATTATAGCAATAGGAATTCCTGTTTCGTCAATTAATACGCGTCCCATACGAATAGCCCATTGACCTACGGCGGCTTGGTCGAAACCAAGATCTCCCTCAGCTATATGCCACTCCAAATCACTTGTAACAGCCGAAGGAATTTCGTGGCGAGTACCAAAAGAGCGAAGAAACTGACCTTGATTTCCGTTTGCAGAAGAAGCAAAGCGTTTTGGTGCTAAAGCATTTGATTGACCGTTAATTATATAAACATCTCCGGCGACTACATTATTTACAGTTGCTACAACTTCTTCTGTTGAGC
>JAUVKG010000015.1 GCA_030596365.1 Chlamydiota bacterium
TTCCCTACGGCGTTGCCGAGTCTCCCTTTTATTAGATATTATATTTAAAAAATATTGTTTTGGTCAAGTGTGATAAGCATCAAATTATTTTATATAGGAGGTTAACCAAAAAAAGTGTATAATATAGTAATAACACTATGAAAATACAAAATTTACTAATTATTGCTTTTGCATTGATCACTACGACCAATTCTTTTGCCGCTGTCTCTATAAATGAAATCTCTGCAGCATCTTCAGATAGAACATTAAATTATTCTGACGAAAACTATCCGCAGTTGGGTGGAGGGAATCCCTGGATGAATATCAATTTCGATGACTCATCGTGGAAAAACGGTGACGGGGGACTCGGATACGGAAGCGGCGATGACGCAACAGATCTTCAATCTGAACTTCAGGGAATATCAGTGTCTCTTTACATTCGTCAGAAATTTATCGTTTCCGCAGCTGATGCGGCAAAGACAAATGATTTACGATTGCGGGTTGATTATGATGATGGTTTCATCGTATTTGTTAACGGCAAAGAAATTGCCAGAAAAAATATGGGTCCGACAGACGCTTTCGGTTTTCATGATCAACATGCTTATAATGCCCACATTCCCGGAACTCCGGAAAACATTTATTATTCTAAAGCATCGGATATTCTTGTTGAAGGAACAAATATTATTGCGATTCAAGTTCACAATCATGATGTTAGTGATGGCGGCATGTCAATTATTGCCGACCTTTTTATAAACAGTTCGCCGGAAATCCAAATTGTCAGGCATTCTGATGTGTGGAGTTATTTTGTTGGTCTCGCTGAACCGTCCGGCGGAATTTTTGATCCTCGGTTAACAAAACCAGATCCGTTACATATTTTATGGGGTGATTCCGATTTTAATGATTCTTACTGGAGTCAGGGACCCGGAGGACTCGGTTACGGTGATGGAGATGATACAACAATTGTTAATATTCAAAATATTGCGTATTCACTTTACATTCGACAGTCTTTTGTTTTAATTCCATTAACAACAAATTCTTTAATACTAACTGTTGATTACGATGACGCGTTTATCGCTTGTCTGAATGGTTATGAAATCGCACGCAGAAATATGGGGGCTGTCGGAGAATTTTTTGCTCACGATCGGTCGGCAACAGATGATCACGAAGCCGGTTCGCCGGAAATTATCGTTCTCCCTGATGCAGCAAAGTTTCTTATTAGCGGAACAAATGTTCTTGCAATACAAATACAGAATTGGACAATTGGCAGCAGCGATATGACTATAAAAGCTGATTTGTCGATTGCCGGAGCGCCATCAAGTCAACTTGTTTATTACACAAATATCTGGCGTTATATGATAGGTACAGATGAACCTGCCGCAATCTCAACTTCTCCGGAACAATATAGTGATAATTTTATTGACTGGCTTGAACTTTATAATTCATCACCAACTTCCATAAATTTAAAAGGATGGTCGTTGACTGATGATGATTCCAAACCGGATAAATGGATTTTTCCCGAAATTTCTATCGGCGCGGATGATTACCTGGTCATTTTATGCGATGAACAAAACATAACTTCTACTGCGAGTGGGTATTTAAACACCAATTTCAAACTGGCAAAAGATGGCGAATATTTAGCACTCTTTGATAATGGAAATCCGCGCAAAGTTATCAGCGGATTTTCACCGAACTATCCTCAGCAGTCTTTTTCCCATTCTTATGGTTGGAGTCCGATAAGCAATTCTTACCTTTATTTTTCTATTCCAACGCCAGGTAAGCAGAATTCAGGTGAAGTTTTCCCTGGAATTATTGACCCGCCGACAATTGATAAAAGCCCTGGTTTTTACGCGCCAAATGTTATTATTTCTATTACTTCAGAAACGCAAAATGCTGAAATCAGATACACAACCAATGGAAACGAACCAACGGAAAACAGCTCTTTATATTCAAGCGCATTAAATTTTAATATCAATACCGTTTTACGTGCAAGAGCATTCAAAACGGGCTGGATATCTTCAAAAACAATCACGCGAACTTATTTGTTAAATCAGCCGAATGACATAAAAAATGTTCCCATTGTTTCTATCGTTGCCGACTCTGGAAAATCAATGTACAAACCTAATGGTGTTACTTCTATCGTTGGAGGATATTGGGACGAATATGACCATGACTGGTGGAAAAATTACACACCGGACGATTACAATATCCCTATGCAGAGAGGAAGACCTTTCGAGCGGCCGGTATCAATTGAATTCTTTAGTTATAACACAAATATTTGGGCACAGGAAAATTGCGGAATTAGAATTGCCGGCAGCGATTTTACACGACCTCGATATGTCCTTCAGGATTTAACAGGAAAATGGGATCAACGGCCACAAATTGGAAAGCCGCAATTTAATGTTTATTTCCGCAGCGATTATGGTGAAAGTGTTTTAAATTTCCCGCTTATTCCTGAATCAAAAGTAACTGAATTTAATAGCTTACGCCTGCGCAGCGGTAGAAACGACTGGGATAATCCTTTTGTTATTGATGAATTTGTTCGTAGAATTTCTATTAATATGGGACAAATTTGCAGCAAAGGTTTCCTTGCATGGCTTTTCATTAATGGTGAATTAAAAGGTTATTTTAATCCTGTCGAAAGACTTGATGAACGATTCTTTCAGGAATGGTATGACAGCAATGAAAATTGGGATATTATTAATCATGACGGTCCCAGCGAAGGAGATGATATCGCTTGGAATGAAATGCTGACATATTTCAGTTCTCATAATTTAGAAAATTTAGGTAATTATATTGAAGCCTCCAAAATGTTGGATATTGTTAATTATATCGATTATATTCTCGCAGAATCATATGGCGGAAACTGGGACTGGCCTAATAATAATTGGTATGCCGCACGTGAGCGTTCCGATAACGGACTTTTCAGATTTTATGTTTGGGATGCCGAAGGAAGTTTTTATAATGGTAATGACATTACTATTGACAGCTTTAATCAAAACCCGGACTGGCGGCCTAACGGCGGTGCCGGACTGAATGGAGAAGATACTCCTATTGCAAATATTTACCGCAGGTTGAGATATAGTGCTGAATTCAGATTACTTTTTGCCGACAGGATTCAAAAACATTATTTTAATAATGGTTGTATGATGGAATCAAATCTTCTTAAAACCTGGTTTGAGCTTGAAGATGTTATGACGCCAATGCTTAGCTCGTTCTTTGGTGAGTCATTTGATAGACTTACCCGAAGATGGATTGATCGGCGCAGACCTTATGTTTTCCGGCAGTTTAGTAATGAAAAATTATGGCCGGATACTCGCGCGCCTTATTTTAATCAGCATGGCGGATCGATATCTTCCGGTTTTGAAGTTGTTATTCATAACACAAATCTTGTCGCTGCCGGAACAATTTATTATACAACAGACGGCAGTGACCCGAGAAATATCGGCGGAGCATTTCACGGATCAATATATTCGGACCCTATCTCTTTAACAAAAACAACTCAAGTTAAAGCCCGAGTTTTTGATTCCGGATCGGTTGAATGGAGCCCCATTTGTGAAGCTGTTTTCTCAGTTACAGGATCGCAAAATATTGTCGTTACAGAAATTATGTATCATCCTCAGGGCGGTGATGATTTTGAGTTCATAGAACTAAAAAATATCAGCGGCAGTAATTTAGATATTTCTGATCTGTCTTTCGTTGACGGTATTACTTTCTCGTTCGCCGGAAGCGGGGTTACAGAACTTCAAAATCAGGATTATGTTGTTGTTGTTAAAAGTAATGCGGTTTTTGCTTCGCTTTACAATACAAATGATATTCTTATCGCAGGCGAGTACGAAGGGCAATTAGCGAACAGTGGCGAAAGAATCGAAATACAGGGTGCCGCCGGTCAGACTTTAGTTGCATTCACATATAGTGATGACTGGTATCCCGAAACCGATGGTGATGGATATTCGCTTGTTATCGTTAATCCTTATGAATCTACAAATTTATGGAATCTGCAAGAAAGTTGGAGAGCAAGTCATTTTATAAACGGTTCACCGGGCGAAGCTGACATACCTGAACCGGGAACGTTATGGATTATGACCTTGTTGGCCACATTACTTATTAAGCGC
This sequence comes from Chlamydiota bacterium, assembly GCA_030596365.1. Lineage (GTDB taxonomy): Bacteria > Auribacterota > UBA3054 > UBA3054 > B51-G9 > B51-G9. Next base: position 4,092 of record JAUVKG010000015.1, read on the forward strand.
AACACGTTACTTCGTTATGGATTATTAGTCCAGGGGGTTTTAGGGGCTCAATGACTTTTTCTGGGTGGGGCTTAATATCCTGCCAACCTTGTGTCGGTTGGATAAAATTTTCAAAAATGAATAATATTGAAAGCTCCCCAGAAAAAGTCATTGAGCCGTTTTAGGGCGGGGGATTTTAATACAGAGAGTTAAATTTAGAATTTTATTTTTTCGCGAATATGAAAAAACGCAAAAGCGGATATTTCTATAAGCTTGACCCATAATTTTACAACTCGCTTGACATTTGTTTAAAAGTAGGATATAATATAAACGTGCTCGTGCACATTTTTTTAAAATTATACCGTGCTCGTGCACAAAATAAAGGCGTGAAAGTGCGAAGGTACGAAAGTGTAAAATCTAAAATCACAAATCGAAAATCGAAAATTAATACATGGTTACTATAAAAGAAATAGCTGAACTTGCGAATGTTTCCAGAGGAACTGTAGACAGAGTAATCCATGAACGGGGGAATTACTCTGAAGCAACAGAAAAGAAAGTCAGGGAAGTTTTAAAAAAAGTTGATTATAAACCTAATATAATTGCGCGTTCACTTGTATTAAAGAAACATATAACTTTTGGTGTGTTTTTACCGGAACCTCATCAGGATGAAAAATATTGGGAATTGCCGGAGCAAGGCATTAAAAAAGCTGAAAAAGAACTGGAAATGTATAAAGTCAAAATTGTTTATTTTCATTGTAATAAAAATTCTAAAGTTTCTTTTAAAAAATGCTTTGATAAAATATTGAAAAAAAAGAGCAAATTAGATGGACTTTTGATCGCTCCGGCAATGTTGGAATTTACTAGAAAAGAATTCATAAAAAAAATTCCGGATGAAATTCCTTATGTCTTCTTTGATTCTTATGTCCCAAATAGTAAATGTATTTCGTATATCGGACAGAATTCCGTCCAAAGCGGGAGCTTGTCAGCAAAATTAATGAAACTGTTAATCAGAGAGCAGGGAACAGTCAGTATAATCAGAATGGTTCCGAAAGATTATCATATTGACGACCGGATAAAAAGCTTTTCAGCTTCTTTTAAGAAAAACAAAAAAATTAAGATAAAAGTTTACGAAATAAACGGAACAACTTTTAACAAACTCTTGAAAAATGTCTTTGACGAAAATCCTGACTTAAAAGGAATATTTGTTCCCAGCGCCGGAGCGGGACGTATTGCCGAGTATATAAAAAGTAAAAAAATAAAAAGAAATGTCCGCATTATCGGTTATGATTTAACGACAAGGAACAAATCTTTTTTGAGTAAAGGAACGATAGATTTTTTATTAAGTCAACGGCCGGAAATTCAAGGATACGAGGGAATAATGACTCTTTTCAGGCATGTAGTTTTAAAAGAGAAAGTAAAAAAAGAACAAATTATTCCAATAGATATCTTGACAAAAGAGAATTTGAAGAATTATTGAGGAGTAGTTATTTATAGTAACCAAAGCATCTTGCTTTGGGTTGGTAGTAGAAAGTTATAATTAAAAAAATAACAAAACCACTGGAGCAGACAGCTTAATCACTATTTTTTTTGACAAGCGAAAGAAACATATTGTAACATCATCGTGCATACGCGCTTTTTTTATCGAACTTTCCGTGCTCGTGCACAGAGAGTTGTTGGGAATGTGAGAGAACCACCCCGGCGCTTTGCGCCACCCCTCCTTGGTAAGAAGGGGAGCTTGAAAGTGTGAAGCTTGCCACGCCATTGGCGTGGGTGCGAAGGTGCGAAGGTGGGAAGGTGGGAAGATGGGAAGGAAACCGAGAACCGTGGCCCGAGACCCGTAATCACAAAATAAATAAAAACGTTATTTTCCGCAGGGGGGAAATAAAAACAATTAACATTAATCAAACAATCTTATTTCCCCTGTGAAATAAGAAAACCAAAAGGAGTAAAGTTATGAAAAAAACTCTAATTTTCTCAATGGCGGTAATTATGCTTTGCCTGAGCGTGAATGCCGCAACAGTCGCCTACTGGCGATTCGAGGATGGGACAAATGGAACAGCGCATGCCGGCGATAATGATGACTGGTATGTTGATTCTTCTGACAGTGGCAACCCCATGTCAACTGTAGATCCCGGTTCACGCCCTCTTGCGACAGATGATATCCCGTTTTTATTAGTGCCTCAAACCGGAGCTGATAACACTCTTGCGCTAGATTTTAATAGCCAGTATGTACAAACAGTCGGTAGTAAACCGATAGATTCTTATATGTTTACTAGCGGTTGGACAATTGAGTGTACTTTTAAGCTCGATGACTATGGTTGGTGTGTTCCGGTCGGCAAAGACGGACAACCCAATCCCGGACATGTTAGACCAACTTTCTTTATGAAGTGTAGGGCGACCGACAAGCAATTCCAAGTGGGGTATTGGGATGATCTTACCAACCAGCTTGAGTTCAAGAGTACCATACTCATTAATACCGGCAGGTGGTACAGCGTAGCGGCAACGTATGATGGCGCGAACGTCAACATGTATATTAAAGAAGACACTGATTTAGCCTATGATCTGGAGAATAGTGTGGCGGAAACAGATGGTGTTTCGTTTGGGCAATGGCCTAACGCGTGGTCGGTTGGACGGGGAATGCATGATGGTGGCATAGGCGATTATTTCAAAGGAATAGTTGATGAAGTTCGCATTAATGATGTAGCTCTTCCACCTACATCTTTTCTCGGTGTTGTTCCTGAACCAAGTCTTATAATTGGCGGAATAGCACTTGCTTTGCTTGTATTTCGTAGAAAATAAATTAACAAATTGCATTTTTACCCGTGCATATCCGGAAAATTTCAGGTATGTCGGGTACTTGGTTTGGAAATTGAACATAGTGTTTAAACTCAAATCATTTGCATTTAACATAAACTTTTATTTCCCTGTGAAATAAAAAAACCAAAAGGAGTAAAGTTATGAAAAAAACTCTAATTTTCTCAATGGCGGTAGTTATGCTTTGTCTGAGCGTGAATGCCGCAACAGTCGCCTACTGGCGATTCGAAGACGGAACAGATGGTGTAGTAAACAGCACTTATGTTGATTCGTCAGGCAATGACAGTACCATGACAGTAAATGGTGCTGTTGGAAGTACCGATGTGATGTGGCCAATTGTTCCGGACACCGGACAAGCAAACGCACTTGCCGCCGATTATGTAGCAACCAGTCCCGATAGTGGAGATTATCTCACCACAGATGGCAGCCAGTACATTGACACTTTCAATTTCGATGGTGCTGGTTGGACTATTGAAGCGGTTGTCAAGTTTAACGATTATGGTACTAACTCGGTTTTTGCAAGACCGGGAATCGTATGTAAAGAAGGAGAATTGGGGGTAGATCGGTATCCTTACTTTAACCTTCAATTGGACACAAGTTCGGAAGTACTTAGAGTCGTTACAGCAAGAGATGGCGGCAGCAGACGTATCATTACCAGCTCTCAGCATATTGACTTAGGAAAATGGTATGCCATTGCTGTAACGTATGATCGAGCTGCAGTCGACTCCGACAGAGCAGTTGAATTATATGTTAAAGAAGAAACAGATTTGACATATGATAAAGTGGGTGATAGCGGCGGACCTTGGTCCGCTATTGATCTTAATGGTGATCTTCCCTGGACAATTGGCCGTGGGTTCCGCGACAATGCCGGCAAAGGCTATGTTGATGGTACAATTGACGAAGTTCGTATCAGTGATGTAGTTCTTGCAGAAAGTGATTTTCTCGGAACCATTCCTGAACCAAGTCTTATAATTGGCGGAATAGCGCTTGCTTTGCTTGCATTTCGCAGAAAATAAGTTAGTAAACTTAATTGCACTCGATGCAGATATAGAGTGTAACGCTTTAAAGCGAACTGAGTGAGCCTGTGGATTTGTGTAAAAGATCCACCGGCTCATTCTTCGCGGCTGCTACAATTATTTGCGTGAAATTTGCGATAAAAATGTGGCTGCAAGCAATCCCCCTTTTGTAAAGTGGAACATCCCGGTTATTCCATCGGGAGTGGGTTAGTGGGATTTCAATTCGAGCTTGTAGATTCTGCAAAAAATCCACCGGATTTTCATCACCCGACCATTACTACTAATATTATTCATGTCATTGCTTTAACCCAATGGGTTAAAGATTAAAAAAATATTAACCCATGACTTCGCAAAGCGCCCGGCGTATGCCTGGGTAGTCGTGGGATTGATATAAAAGTGTGAGTCTAACGGTTTCAACGGTTTATTTCATGAATTGAGCGCAAAAAAACCGGCATATGCGGGGCGCTTATGCGAACTTTATTATTTTTATTCCAACAAAGGAGACAAAATGAAAAACTTTAATTTAATAATGTTATTAATCTTAACAATTTTGGCAAGCCAAATAGTTTCAGCAGATACTGTCGCTTATTGGCGGTTTGAGGACGGTACAAACGGAATCAAAAACGGATCTTATTTGGATTCTTCAGCTAATAACAGCACTATAACTTCATACGGCTCAACCGGAACTAACGATATTCCGTTTGAAATTGTTCCCGTAACTAAAGCGACAAATGAACTTGCGGCAGCGTTTGTGGTAACAAATGTTACTGCCGGAGAATATCTTAGCACATCGGGCAGTGAGTGGATTGATACCAAAAATTTTGATGGGGCAGGCTGGACAATTGAAGCGATTGTCAAGTTTAACGATTATGGTACTAATTCAATTAATGCAAGACCGGGAATAGTCTGTAAAGAAGGAGATTTGGGGGGTGAACGTCAACCATATTTTAACCTTCAATTGGACCCGAATACAAAAAAATTAAGAGTTGTTACAGCAAGGGATAGCGGTGACAGGCGTTTTATTAACGGGAGTACCATAATTGAATTGGGGAAATGGTACGCTATTGCTGTAACTTATGACCGGGGTAATGAAGGCACTGACAGAGAAGCAGAACTATATATTAAAGAAGAAGCAGATGAGGATTACGAACGCGATGGCGGAACAAGCGGTCCATGGTCAGGTATTGATCTTAACGGAGATCTTCCCTGGACAATTGGTCGCGGATTCCGTGATGGCGCCGGCAAAGGTTATGTTAGCGGCTTAATTGACGAAGTTCGCATCAGCGATACTATACTTGATCCTTTGCAGTTTCTTGCTCATCCGATAAGCGAGGATCCAACGATACCGGACATAAAGAATGTTCAAACTGATCCATCGCAATATGTTGATGAAAATGATATGGTAACAGTTTTAGCACAGATTTTTACTGAAAACGCGAACATAACTAACGCGTATATTGAATACAGTGTTGACGGCGGTGGATACATCGGCCCGGTTCAAATGACACCAACCGGTACCCCCAGTGAATTTGCCGGCGATATAACTAATCAGGCTCCCTGGTCGGAAGTTTCTTATAGAATAACAGCTTTAAATGACGCAGGTTTATCTTCAACTTCTACTGTTGTTTACAGCTACACAGTTTATGAAGATATGGATTGGCAAGTTCTGACAATAACAGGCGATGCAGCCGAGGGCCATGAAAATTTGACTTCTATGGCTGTCGCGCCGGATGACACAGCGGGATTTATTTACCAATCAGGTACTTCGAGCAATGCTTTTTATGTAGAAGAATCTGAACTCGGTGTTTTGAAAGCTCCGGTTGCTATCTCCGGCGACGCGCAGGGATATTTTTCCGCTATAGAATTTGGAGCTGACAGCGAACCAAGAGCAACTTTAAGCTTTGACGAAAATGAAGGCGGAGTTACTTATGTTCAACGAACAAATGGTTTATGGACATCTCCTATGGTTGTAGTGTCTAATTTCTTTGTGGAATACAGACATGCACTTACTATTGCACCCGATCAGAAGCCGAGTGTTCTCTGGTATGAAAGTGATGGTGGACCTAATGGAGAATTGGTTGATATAACTGTTGCAGGTGATTCATTCTCTTCTGCGGAAATAACTGTACCGCCTTTCCCGACTATTCCAAACGGAATGCGGAAACCATTTGATATGATTGTAGGAAATGACAGCTTGCGAAGAATAGTTATTTCAGGTCCCGGAAGCAGTGATGATCAGATTTGGTTAGGAACGGAAACTTCTATTCAATCCGGAGATTTTGACTGGGAACAAGTTGTTGTTTCAAACGCGTATGCCGACCAGATTGGTTTCGTGCTTGATGATAATAATTACGTTTATATAGTTTGCAGAGACAAAGATGAAGACCCAAGTACCGCAAGCGTTTTTGAAAACGCAAGCTCAACCGGAAGCTCATGGACAAAACATCCTCTCGGCGAGCAGGGAAATGATAACCGATCGGCTATAGCGATTAATCCGATTGACGGTTCGGTTTGGGTTGCTCATAATTCCGGTATTGGTGGGAAATCTTGTTACCTTTGGAGCAACCGGTCGGGAATTTGGAGAAAAGAGCAGCCTTTTGTATATAATACTACACTGCAAACGTACGCCGGTTTTGATTTCACCAAGTGGGGAACAATGAAAGTAGCTTATAGCCCCTATCAGGGTATTGGAGCTTATAATTATGCTTACAGCACAAAGTTTGGTGTGCCGGAACCAACGTTATTTTTGATTTTTAATTTTGGATTTTGGATTTTATATGTTACCAAACGTCTAACGTCTAACGTCTAATTATAATTTATTCCCGACGCCCTTTAGGGCCGGGATCTTCGCTATCGCTATGACATTTATTATTTGTTATTTATTAAAATTAAGAAGAAATCATTCTGCTTGAACGGGGATGGAATTTTCTCAAATAATGGGGCAAAACTTTTGTTGCAGGTTATTTTTTCTCCTTATGTTGTTGGTAACTTGTAACAAAGTTTTGCTCTAAACTTTTATTTTTTATAGAAAAATAAAATGATAAATCAAAAACCAAAAATTCTTAATAAAAAAACTCCCCTAACCCCCCCGGCATACGCGGGATCAGAGACCTTTAAAGGGGGAATTTCAACGGATCACGGACCACGGGTCACGGACCACGGTTCACGGATTATGGGTCACGGACCACGGATCACGGATTACGGATTACGGACCACGGACCACGGGTCACGGATTACGGGTTTTTCAGGCATCGCCTTGGTTGCGGTGCTTGCCATACTAACTGTATTGGCAATTCTTGCCGTGTCTTTTGTAACAATGACTTCCATACAAAGCAAAACCAGCCGGGCGAGTTTGGCTGCTTTACGCGCAAGATTATTAATAGAGTCGGGGCTGCAGCATGCTGTTTCTTTGATTCAGCAGGATATTTCTGAAGAAGGCTTGATGTGCGATTCTTCTGAAACTGATCCGCAGATATTCACATCTGAAAGCGGTAAGCAATGGCATTTAGTTAAAGATAATAATGGCGATACTATCGGCCGTTACAAAATCGAAATATCAGATGAAAGCGGTAAACTAAACATTAATACATTACAATCCCTCGCGCAGCATGCCATGCTTACGGCAAAGGAAAACCGTAAATTCCAGCGCAAAGACCCTCTTTTCTCCATCTTGTCTCCAAAATCAATAAGAGCATTGAGAGCTTATCAGTACGGCCCGAATAAAGTGCCGGGCATGAGAAACGTTGACGATAACAAGAACAACATAACACTTGAAAATGATGGACTTGACAATAATTTCAACGGTGTAATAGACGAGAAAAATGAAGGAGTTGATGAGCCTGCCGAGTACGACATCCGTTTTCCGACAGGTGATGACAGAACAATCGATTCTATAGCTGAGGTACCGGCAATACTGGGTACTCTGAATGCGGATTCTTCAAAAATACCGATAGGTTCTCTCGCTAATTTTCTTACAACTTATTCCTCAAGCCGATCACATGGCGCATGGTCGGGCAACAAACAGATATGCATAAACGGTGCTAATGTGCGGGAACTGGTAAGATCCATACGTTCGATTAAGGATAAAAAGGCTATACAAAGGCATTCAAAAGGTATTTCCAGAATGGCATGTAATATAATGGATTTTCGTGATGAAAATCATTCACTATCAACTCACGGCGGAAATTACGGTGTTGAAGCCATCTGCTTTAATGAAATTATGGCTAATGATGGAAGTCATCTGCATCAACCTTATGGCAGAAACTGGGTGCCAACAGGTAGAGGTAATGAACTCGAAGAAAAATACTGCGGGGTGGTAGGCCTTACCGTGGATCCATACAACAAAGATACCAGCAGTGAACCCGTTGCTCAATATCCCTGGCGACCGACTTCTGTGCGTAAATCAGGTAAGGATGTCAAAGTCACATACAATGGGCCGATTATAAGAAACTCCAAAGATTCATGGTTGAATTATAAGAAACTCTTCAACGTATTGAAAAAAAGCGGCAAAACTCAAGGAAATAATATTATTTATCCTCCAAACTTTTGGAAAAATGCACACATGATTCTAAGAACAGAGGTCGGGCAAAAGGATATAGAAAAAAAATATGAGAAAAATATAAACTACTTTCCTAAAGTTACTGCAAGCGATGCGCGCTCAGTAACGGTTGAAGGAAGTTGGGGAGATCACAATGAATTCAGCACATATGATACATTGCATCAGATATTAAGCAATAAGAGCATCAGAGTAGGATTCTGGCTCGACAATCATTGGGAAAGAGTTTGGGGATTATTTAGTTACATGCCAAGATGCACGGAATGGGCAATATCCGAAACGCGACCGAGAACATATTACCGCGTTTATATAGGAAACAACTCTTTCGTTCCACCGTTTTTTAAAGGAAACTCATCAACACTTGACTGTGACGGCAACCCGTCACAATACTCCGAAACAGAAGAATATTTGCTGAAATGGGATTATAATGATGGTGAACCAATTCGCTCTGACGCGCAGGGTATTATTAATCTAATCGTTACATCGAGCAAATCGTGTAACGGAGCACGCTGGGCAAATGAAAAAGTTGATCATTACAACCCAGGTGAAAGAAACACTACAAAGAGCATTTGGACACATAATATTTTTGTAAGGCCTGACATTGTTGAACTTGTTAATGTAAGCGATAAACCGGTAAGCATTGCAGGATGGCGTGTAATGGTTAATACAGGTTCTGTTGCAAAAGAACTTTGCTACATCAATTCCGCTACTCATTATGAACCTGCGAGTGGCGGTTATTTTGATGACGAAAATCCTGTTATTTCTCCTAATGGCTATGCTTATCTGACAAGTGACCGCAAAATATTTGACCTGGAATATGGTGCAAGCAAAAGCGAAACCTGGGGCGACACCGCAAAGGAACAATATCCATGTTACGAATTGCCTCAGGAAACATGGGGCGTATGGTACAAAATTAAAGGATTTCGCCCGGCATCGAGAAATCTTTGGGACACCAGCAGTAACACAGGCTCTTCACGTAATAATCTTATACTCGATGGCGGAGATTTTGAGGAAGGAGAATTATCAGGAGAAATGGTGGAGTTCCGAAGCGACAGGACATCTTTTGTCGGCAATAACTTGAACGGATGGCGTAGAATGGTTACCGGAAACACGCGCGATGCAATAGAAATTCTTTACGGACAGGGTAACGCTGAAGGTTCCGATATTCGAGTTGGTGATTATGCTGTAATTCTTGGTATGCCGAGAATCGGCGGCTTTCTTTCTTTAACATTAAGAAATGAATACAACCAGATAACTTCAAGAACACTCGAATACGGCCGAACTGAATATCAGGAATTTGATGTATCGACAGAACGTATTGATCCAACTGTTTTTGATGCTTGGGAAAAAACAACTAAAACAACTTTTGGCGGGAATTTCAATGAAGCTCGTTCAAGAAGCTTATCTAAAATAAGAGATTCTACAGTGCTTAACAGACCCCTCGGCTCACTCGAAAGTTTGCTGAAAGTCAGTTCCGGAGAGGCAAATGTATCTTACAAAAATAACGAAGCCAAAGCTAACGACTTTCTTAAAACCATAGGACCTGTTATTACAATGAGTATGGTTCGCCTTGATGCCGAAAATGATGATGCATGGAAAGGGAAAGCAGGTGACTGGTATTCGACGGCCGGAACAATTGCCAATTGCAGTAAATCAGGCTTGTCAGTGACCGGAGCAAAATGGGAACCTGATATTTGGAAAAATACTACCCTCACGATTATCTCCGGAAAACTTCGGGGTGAACAATTCAAAATAATTGATAATGCAGCCTCATCCGTAAATGTGAAAGGTCTGTCTACCCAGAACCGCAGGCAGTTATCAGCGAAGCGAGGTGACAAATGTATTGTCGGCCCGCCTTATCGCACACCGATGTACTATTCGAGAAAAGAAAACAGTGAGGGAAAATGGGAATGGCAGAATACGGGACTTGATTCGGAGGAGTCCTACGATTTGTATCTTTTCGGCTTGAATGATTCAATAATGACAACCGAGTTTCTGGAAGAAAATCACAATGCACAATTGGGCATAAAAATATGGAACTTTGAGAAAAAGGATTGGGATGTGTCTCCAAAAAAACGATACAAATATGATAAAAATGACTCGATTTATTTTGGAAAACTAAAACCGGAAAATATTGGCGATAAAGGCGCTGTCAAATTATCAATTATAACACATAATCTCGCCGATGATGAATGCAGCGGAACTGCATGGCTCGATTATATTCTTTTAACTCCAATAGAATTTCAAGGCAAAATTAACGTGAATACTGCAACAGAACGGGTAATAGCCGTGCTGCCGGGTGTTGACAAAAAACTCGCGGAAAATATTGCTAAAGGAATATCCAAAGACAAAAAGAAAATACGGCCATATCAAAATACATATGACTTGCTTGATGTAAAAGGAATGACACCGGAACTTATGTGCCGAATAGCTAATTATATTACCGTGCGAACAGATACATACCGCATTAACATTACTGCGGAAATCTTTAAAACATCACCTGAAATAAAGGAAATATCACCCGAAAATATAATCGCACGTGACTGTTCAACATTTGTTGTTGAACGTAAACCTAAAAATGAAAATGAATGGGTTATAGAACAAAGAGAAACAATTAGTTTGAATTAGATATCATTCGAAAAACAACTAACAACTAACAACTAACAACTAAAGAAAATGATATGAAAAAAAAACGTAAAATTGAAATTTGGAAACTTGCAGCATTAACCGCATTGGCTGTATTGATATTCTCCTCAAATCAAGAAGCCTCCGCGCAGACAGTTGCATACTGGCGATTCGAAGATGGTACAAGCGGTGTCGAAAAAGCTGCTTATTTGGATTATTCAGGTTATGGCAATATCATGACATCAAACGGCTCAATCGGAACTAATGATATTCCATTTACGGTTGTCCCGCAAACAACTCATACAAACACACTTGCTGCAGGTTTTGTGGTAATTGACGCTCATGATGGTGATTATCTCACTACAGACGGCAGCCAGTACATTGACACTCTCAACTTTGTGAATGGATGGACGATTGAAGCGATTGTCAAGTTTCACAGTTTGAGTAACGACATTCCTACAGGAAGGCCCGGAATAGTTTGCAAAGAAGGCGAACTCGGTGAACACCGTTATCCGTACTTTAATCTTCAGCTGGTTCCTCCGGCGGGTTCAGAACCCGCTTATCTTCGGGTTGTTACTGCAAGGGACGGAGGAGCCAATCGTATTTTTTCAGCTGCGGCGGGCTCACGTACACCTATCGTTACCGGGAAATGGTATGCCATAGCTGTAAATTATAACCGCAATTCAGAGGGGACAGATAGAGCGGCAAATCTTTTTATTAAAGAAGAAAGTGACACCGAATACGAATTTGAAGCTACCAGTTCGGGACCTTGGTCAGGTATTGATTTAAATGGTGATCTGCCATGGACAATCGGTCGCGGATTCCGTGATAATGGCGGCAAAGGTTATGTTAGCGGTATCATTGATGAAGTCCGTATCAGCGATGTGCCACTTACATCAACGTATTTCCTGGCGAGTGTAACCACCGGACCTGAACCACCGGTCTTCTTCGACATCAGCAATTCACCATTGGAACCCACTGATACCGATATGGTGGAAATATCTACACGGGTTACAACTGTTAACTCAACTATTACAAATGTAACTTATGAATACAGTGTCGATAGCGGCGATTATTCGAGTACGTATAATATGACTGCAATCGGTTTTAATAGATATGCAGCCAATATTATAAGCCAAACTGTTGATTCAACAGTCTCTTTCAGACTGACAGCCGTAAATTCCGCCGGAGAATCAACCACCACCGACAATTTCGTATATTCAGTCTATGAAGATATTCCCTGGGAATCTGTCGTAGCAACAAGTGATTCAATAGCCGGCGGATGGAATATATCAGGTATGGCGGTTGCGCCTGATGGCCTTGCAGGATTTGCTTACCAATCAGCAGCAAATAATAAAGCATATTATATTGAAGAATCCGCTCTCGGTATTATGAAACCGGTAGTTGAAATTACCACTAACTCACAGGGATTCAATTCCGGCATAGTGTTTGGAACCAACGGCGAGCCGCGAGTGACACTTAGTTATGATGCAGTTATTAATCCCGGTGGACTGACTTATGTTCAGCGCACAAACGGTGCATGGACATTGCCGATGAGAATAGTAACAAATAATTTTGATGAATATCGTAGTGTAATAGCCATCGGACCAAACCAGAAACCAAGCGTGCTTTGGTATAATGATGACGGTGATGACGGCAAGTTGGTGGATATAACCGCTGTAGATTCATTTTCGTCCATTGAAATAACATCGCCGCCATTCCCTATCAATGTGGCTTCGAAAACTATTGACGAATGCCGCCGTCCCTTCGGTATGCTTTTCGGTACAGACAGCCAACGCCGGATTGCTCTTTCGGGACGGAGCGAAGCTGAAGAACTCTGGTTCGGAATTGAGGACAGTATTGGCTCAGAATCGTTTGATTGGGAACAACTATCTGCAAGTAACGTTTATGCTGAACAGATGGGATTTGCTCTTGATGCCAATGATAAAGCTTATATAGCCTGCCGCGATGAAGGTACAACTCCGAGCACTGCTGTGCTGTTCGAAAATTCTAGCGGGGCGTGGGTTAAACACATTCTTGGTCCAATGGGACATTGGGGACATTGCTCGGTGGCAGTTAATCCGGATAATGGAAGCGTGTGGGTCGCGCACAACGCGGTTATAGCGGATTATCCTGACGGTTTCAAACTGTGGAGCAATAGAGCTGATCCTAATGTCTGGAAAAAAGAACAGTCAATTACCAACGGGATAATTATCGACTCAATAGCAGGCTTTGGTATCACGGAATTAGGCACAATGAAAATTGCTTTTAAACCCGATGTTAACTCGACAGATCTTGTTTATATGTACAGCACGAAGTTTACCATTCCGGAACCCAC
>JAUVKG010000207.1 GCA_030596365.1 Chlamydiota bacterium
TGTCGAACATTCTGAAAGATTTCCAATCAGTGCTATTTTGATTTCTTTCAAAAGAAATCGAAGTAAAAGTTCTTGTTGAAGGTGTGACTCTTTTCTGTTCAGGAATAATAACCGGTTTAACAGTGAAATTAACCGGCCATAAAGTATAAAAATTCCCGGCTTGCAATTTTAAGAAAAATGTGCGGCGGGAAAATGTCTTTTCACCAAGCGGACCGAAATTCAAAAATTTATCCATTAAGCCGGTGCTTAATTTCAAATCAGCTTCATTCTTTTGATAAGCAATTGAAGTAAGCAATCTTGCCGGATCATTTACCCCAATAATGTCAGCATTTTTTATTTTACAATTAAACTCGCTCCCCTCTTCAATTTTTTTCGGATACTTAACTATTACATCAGCAGGTTTAAAAGTAATTTGAATATTATATTTTTTATTTGCCGCAAGTTTTAATTTCATTTTCACACCTTTAACTGTCGGTGTAAATCCAGCTTTAACTTTTCTTCCATTCACTTTTACAACATAAGAAGATGCAAGAGGTAATGTCCAGTTTATTTCAACCGGCAATTTTTCTTTTGTATTTAAAATAAGCTGACGCGAATTTTCTGTTTGGTTAAATTCAGCAGAAACTTCAGGTAATTTAATCGACGCGTTTGTCCATGAATCAGGAATACCGGGATTTACAACAAGTAGTTTTCCTTCATTGCGCCATCTCAAACCAAATAAGCCTTCAATAATTCCTTCAAGATAAAATGACGCCGTCGGCGAAAACCAGGTGCCGCGATTTTGCGCTGTTTCAGGATAACATCCCTGATTTTCAGGCGACATAATTAAATCCGCGAAAGATATAAACATTTTAGCGCCCTCATTGCGCATACCCCCCATAGACAATCCCTGCGCTGCAATTGGAGTTTGAGCTGCGGCTTCCTGACAGCCGGTTGTATGCGGGATATGCTGAGGAAAATTATCGCTTACATAAACCAAACCACGCAGTGAAATTAATGTATCAGTCAAATGACGTAGCGAAGTATATTTTCCCATATCATCCGAGAAATTATACATTGCCGGCCAGACGAAAGTGTGGTACTGACCATCCAAATGTTTTTTACCGTAATGGTCTTTGTAATAAATATATCTTCCGAGTTCGGGAATCCAAATTTCTTTTTCAAGACGTGCTCTCGCTAATTTTTCTTTTTTTGAAAATTCAGCTGCTTCATCTTCTTTACCAACTGCTGCTGCAAGTTTTGACATGATTCGCAGCATCTCTATTCCTGCCATACTTGCCGACCCGCCATCGTTAGGTGTATTAACAAAATCTTCCTGATAGCCTATTTGCTGATCGAATCCGATCAACAAATTTCCATCTTTATCATAAGTTTTAAAAGTGTTTTCATAGACTTTTTTAGTAGGTTCATAAATTTCGCGAATAGTTTCTATATCCCCTGTTTTATCAAGATAATGATCTATATTCCAAAGAAAATGATGGTTCCACATAAAATCTATTCTAACCAAGCCGCTCGGACAAAGGTTTCTAATACGTCCTGATTCATCGATATTTTTCGCGTGTTCGAGAAGACATAATTTAGAACGTTCAATTTGGTCAATGTTATCAGCGACTCGCGGATACATCATAGAATAAAGTGTCAGCCAATGATCCAGGGATTCAATCCATCCAAGGGGTTCATAATAGCAATATTCGAGGCACAAGACACCCCATTTAAAAGCTTCATCAATATTTTTTACCGGAGTTTTAACAACGGCTGTTTCGCTTATTTTCTGGAAATATTCATGAGATTTTTTAAGTTGTTTTTCTGAATTTTTATCCAGTATTTTTGATAATTTTTCTTTGTCTTTCGCAAATGCAACGTTTATAAATATTTCAGATTTGCCCTTTCCGGGTTGCCAAACAGCCTGCGCGGTGTTTAATTCATCATTTTTAGAAAAAGGAATCTTTCTATTGCCCGCTTTAGCTTCAATACCAACAGTTGCGATTAAGTCAGGAGAAGAAATTATTGCATAAGCATTTTTAATAGAAATTATATTATTCGTAGCGGAAGGAAAATCGTTACCTTCAAGAAGTTTATATCTCGAATGTGGAAGAACCCATTCCCCACGCGCGAGTCCACCGTAATTTATCAAAATTTCATCGTTGGGTTTGTGACCTTCAAGAGTTAATTTAATAACCATGCCACCGTTGCGCTCATCGGTTTCTCTGCCAAAAATCATAGGCGCGCAGTCAACGATATATTTTACGTTTTCAACTGTTCCGGTAAGTTTAAACCCGTAAGCAGTTCTTACCAGTCCGGCATTTTTTGCTTTATTAAAGAGGAAAGTTTTATCTCCCCGTTTAAGTTTAAAATTAGCTTTACCAAGAACCTGCTGCCGAAGAAATTTATCCGGTTTCATTGGATAGGTTGTCATCCCCGGCTGCAAGCCGTTTTGATCAACACAAATAATGGTTTCGTGATAAGCTGTAAACCAATCGTTATAATTCATAGCGTGAACCTCCTGTAAAGCTGCAAAAGAGAGTATAGTTATAAGAAAGACGTTTGGAAATATTTTCTTCATATTTATTGTTTAGTAAATTTTAGTTAGAGGAAATATAATTATTTCGTTTTAAAGTAATAATTATACCATTTGGTTTTATGAAATTCTATAACAAAATAGTCGCTAATAACACTATATAATCAAAGCTTTAACTATGGATTTAATCGACAATTTTCGTCGAATGAAAATGTAGTCTGTAAAAACGAGTGGTAGATGATTTATAATTCTAATTAGTCGCCCCTTAAAAAGTGTTTATAGCATTATATCCCAAAGGGATATTTCATCGTAGCCTGCGGCATCGCCGTAGGTAAAAGAAAAAAATGACCAACAACGCTGAAAGTGTTGCTCAATAGTTTGAACAAGCCCTATAGGCTTGAACTTTTTAAGGGACGACTAATTAGGGGAAAGTAAGACCAGCTCTTGACCGGCGCATGCCTGGTTCCAGCTTGACATTAAGCTGGAAACTCAACTTACTCTAACGAAAACTGAAAAGCAAGTTGTCCGTTTTCAAGTGTCAGAGAAAAGGGAATAATGATAATGTCCGCTGAAAAACCGGAATATTATCTAAATCCACTTTTCCAAAGTCAAATTTGTGAAACGAGAGAAATGAGATATGTTTCCGGTAATTAATTTTTCGCATTTACACAATGCGACAGAAGCAATAATAATATCAGCATCCGGCAACATTTGTCCTTGTTTTTGAAGTTCAAATTTTATTTTCCCGAACATTTCCATTATTCCTAAATCAAAATCTATAACTTCGACAGTTGACAAAAAAGTTTTTACAAGCAACTTATTTTTATTATTGTTATTAGATTTTGCAGAACCATAAAACAATTCGCCGACAGTCATATAAGAGACGGCCGCGTTTTGCGTTTGTTTTTTCATCATCTGAATTACATTTTCGTTTCCTCTTAAAATCTCAATACAAATATCTGTATCCAAAAGTATCATAACGAAAACTCCCTTCCACGGCTTCTTGACTCAATAATATCCTGAATTATTTCGGAAGTCTCTCTTGAATCTTCCCATTTTCCCGCAAATTCTTCCCATAAATCTGCCTGCCTTTTTGGATCGCTAAAAACCTCACGCAACTCTCTTTTCTTACCGGTCAAGGATGATAAAACTGTATTTAGTCCCGTTTCAATTAATATAATTAACTCGTTATTAATACTTCGCCTCTCGGACTTTGACAGAGTCCGAACAGTACTAATAACATTTTCAGGTATATTTCTAATGGTAACAGTTTTCATATTTTTATTTCATGTTGATTTCATAATGATTGCATAATAGTTTCATAATAATTATACCATATGCCTTTTCTGTTGTCAAATGAATTTTAACAGGAGATACCAATCACTCCATCAATCCATCATTCCAAAGTATTCCGTCCCGATTAATCGGGACGCGCAGTAAATGCCACTATCGTGGCAATATTACTGCACTCCATATCCATTCTTCAACTCCGCTTCCCTTTCTTTCCAGTACTTAACCGAATCAGCTACGAGTTTATCGACAGATGCTTTGTCGGGCTTGCCAAACATTGCCGGATATGGATCACCGCCGGGACCGAGGGGCTCGGGTGTTGCGAATCTACGTCCTTCTGTATAACCAATAACATATAACGCCATAATTATCGCGTCAATATCCATAGAACCATCACCAAGAGCGCAGCGGTTTGAATCAGCAAGATGAAGGTTTACAAGCATGTCCCCTGCGTCAACAAGACTTTCGGAAATGATCGCTTCACCTACCTGCATATGGTAAACGTCGCCGTTGATATTTGCGATTCCGGGATGGTTAACCGCTTTAATATATTCTTTTGCATCGGCAATTGAATTAACCAACGAAACTTCAGCGGCACGGATGGGTTCAATCGCTGCCTGAATACCCGCAGCTTCAAAATCTCCCGCTACAATTCTTAAAGTTTCTACCGAACGATCAAATTCACTATCATCATAAGCGGTTGGTCTGCCAACAGCGCCGGGCACTACTAGAATATATGAACCGCCGACTTCTTTGCACAAGTCTATTTGTCTGCGGATATAGTCGATTGCATTCTGCCTGGAAATACCTGAATTGCTTGACAGGTCGTTTTCCGGACCGAACATTCCGCATACTCCCGCAGCTTTCATATTATATTTTTTAAGAATTTCGTTAACTTCTTTCGCGTTGTAACCGAGATCATCGCCATATCGATTTCCGTGAAGTTCTATCCATTCAAGTCCATTACTGCTTAAGCGTTTAGCTGTTTCTTCGAGTGATTCGATACCGAAGCCCCAGTTACTCCACGAGAGTTTAAGGTTTTGATTTTTTAGTTCCGGTTTTTCTTTTAAAGTTTTTTTGAATTGTTGTACGAGTTTTTCTCTTTTGATTTCATAGTTTTGAAGTTTCATATTTGTCTCCGTTATTGTTATTAATCTTATAGGACATATTGGACTTATAAGACTTATTCGTCCTATTGGACTGATAGAATTCGTTATTCGTTATTCGTTATTTGTTATCAGGTCCAGCCCATGGCGGGATAAATGTCAGGCTTGCCCCGCCGCAGGCGGTGTGTCAGTGTTCGCGTAGCGCCCGGCGTATGCTGGGCAGAGTTCAGGTGTCAGGTGTCAGGACATTCCAATTCCCCTCCTAATCCCCTCTTGAGAGGGGTGGCGCAAAGCGTCGGGGGGTGTTAAGGAGGGGTGCCCGCAGGGCGGGGTGGTTACCTTCCCACCTTGCATTTTAGATCATAAATCAAAAATCGGTGTTCCTTGTTCTTAAATCAAAATGAATATCGAACAAGGATTAACGATATACGATTTTAGAAGTTTTCCCACCTTCCCACTTTCCCACTTTCCCACTTTCCCACTTTCCCACCTTCCCACCTTCCCACCATTAACTATTAACTATTAACTATTAACTAATAACTGCCGCACTGGGAAGTGCGGCTTACTTTTTCTTATATCCGTCCAGAGCTACAACAGTAACAAGAATAGCTCCCTGAATAACTCTTTGAAAATACGG
>JAUVKG010000104.1 GCA_030596365.1 Chlamydiota bacterium
AATGGAGTGATGGATTAATGGAGTAATGGAGTGAATACTAAATCCAAATCTTTGATTTGAATTTCCTGATAACCATTAACTATTAACTGTTAACTACTCCCTATTATAGCCCTTTTAACTAAAACTTAAATTTAAAATGAAAACTAAATTAATCTCAATAATTTTTTCTATACTTTGCATTACTGTTCTTTTTGTTTATGCAGAAAAAAAGAACCCGGATGATTATAACTTTATAGAAGAGGAAGGATGGGGCGATTGGAGCGGCACGATGACAGGTCGCATAACCGACAAAGAAGGTGATCCTATTCCTTATGCAAGAATCAAAGTTCATTCAAAAAATATAAAAACTACAGCCGATAAAAACGGCTTTTTTACGATTAAAGGTTTGCAGCAAGGCGGTCATTATTCGCTAATCGTCAAAGGAAAAGGTTTTGACGGTGCAGTTGCAAGATGGATTCCAATTCCTATAAGCCAATCCGCTAACATTGGTGATTTTTTTCTTGAGCCTGAACGTGTATGGACAAATTTTTGGGTTGTTACATCTAATATTCTTGAAAACGGGGAATGTTTAATTATATCAAACTATTTTGATATAGCGGATAATGTAACTAATATTTACGACGTTAAAGATTACAGATTTTTCAACCCACCGGATTTACATATTTATGAATATGAACCGGAAACAAATACGATTGATACGATTGAAAAGATTGATACGATTGAAAAGATTGATAAAATGGATAGGACGGATAAGACTAATAGGACGGATAAGGTTGAAAAGAAATAATCCAAACAAAATCCCCCTTACCCCCTTTAGGAAAGGGGGAATTAATCCATAAATCCAACAATTCCATGCCCGCAATTAGTACTTATAATATAACATGTCCATGCTGCAATACGATTCTTGTAATCAATAAAGTTACAGGAGAAATACTCGAACATCGCGAGCCGCTGGTTGATAATCCGAGCGGCGACAGATTTGCCGATGCTTTCCGCGCCCAAAAAGAGCATTCAGAAAAGGTGAATTCACTTTTTGATGAAAGTCTTTCAGGGCTTAAAGAAAAAGACGCTGAACGGCGGGACCTTTTTGAGGAATCCTTGAAAAAAACCCGTGAAGAAGGCATTGATAATTACAAACCAATTCGTGATATCGATCTTGACTGAATGACATCCATTTTGGTACTATTTTATTATGTTAAATCGTTATTTTAAAAAACGCGCTTCTTTTTTGAGCTTCGCATTCGCTACCGCAGTTCTCGCAGTAGTCATTATTACATATTCCATTTTTGACTATAAACGTATGCGAACACGGTTTGAACAATCGCTTGTACGGGAAGGTTTGAAAGTCATCGAAGCTTTCGAGTCTTCTGTCAGAACAGGTCTTACCGGGACGCGTTTATGGGATAAAGAAAGGCTGCATGCATTAATTATGGATAATTGCAAGCGTTCGGATCTTGACTCATTTTGTTTTATAGATCCTTCACTGAAAGTTTTTTATGTTTCAAAAGACTTCACAACCAATTTCTATGAGCCAAGTTTAACAAATGTCTATAATATTTTTTTTAAACAACGTTATCATTATGAATATTTAACAGCATCAAACGGCGTTAAATCATTTTGTATTACTAAACCACTTCTTCTCGATGATGCTGAACGAATAGGCAAACGAACTTTCAGATTTTATCAGGTACTTCTGGACAGAAAGAATCAACATGAAACATTACGGGAATTCAGACCTTTTAGAAATAATGTCCGGGCACTCCCGCTGGCAAGAATTTGTTTACCGCTTGATGACATTAATTCTTTGACTCATCATACAGTCATCAGGATAATAATTTCAGGGCTCACACTTTTCTTTTTGATCTCCATTCTTTTTTACGTTATAACAATTACCCAACGTCATGGTGCGCTTGAGTCTGCGCTAAAAAAAGTTCGCGCTGAAAACAAACAACTTCTCGAAGGAATAAGACGTGCTGACAGACTTTCCTTAATAGGCAGAATGGCAGCTACAATGTCACACGATATTCGTAATCCTCTAGGTTCAATCAGTGGTTTCACTCAACTTTTCAAAAAAGAATTTGCAAAAGATAATAACGTAGAAATGTGTAAACATGCTGATATTGTTATTAACGAAGTTGATCATCTTACCAGTATAGTTAAAAGGACTCTTCAGTTCAGCAAGCCTCTCAAACCATCTTTTCGAGTATTTGATATCAGGCCATTACTACTTCGCGTGTTAGAACTAATCAAGCGTGATATAAAATTAAGAAATGTTGATTTGATTTTCAATATACCGGATTCTCTGCCAAAAATTAAAATTGATGAGCACCTGATTTCTCAAACTCTCCTCAATATTCTTATCAATGCTCTTGACGCAATGCCTAATGGCGGAACTCTTGAAATATCTGTTTCAAAATCCGATGAAGACAATATTGAAATCAAAGTCGCTGATACAGGTGTTGGAATTCCTGATGATAAAATTGATGATATCTTCCAGCCATATTACAGCACAAAACCCACCGGCACGGGTATAGGTCTAGCCGTTGTTGATAATATAATCGCAACTCACAACGGAACTATAACAGTTAAAAGCAAACTTGGCGCTGGCACTACTTTTATAGTAACTTTGCCTGCTGCAAAATAAAAAATATATGAAAAACAATCAAGAAAAAAAATGGATCCTAATCGTTGACGATGATACTCATCACCGTTCAATGCTTCGGGCTAATCTTCAATCACTCGGTTACGGTGTTATCGAAGCTCCAACCGGCGAAGCGGCCATTCCGGCAACAGAAAAAGAAAAGCCCGACCTTGTTATTACCGACTTGAAGATGCCGGGAATTGATGGAATTGAAACTCTAAAACAAATTAAAGCCATAGATAAAAATATTCCCGTTTTAGTGCTTACTGCTCATGGCACCATTCCTACCGCTGTTTGCGCGGTACGTTCCGGTTCTTATGATTTTCTCGAGAAGCCGGTTGATATCGCTGAACTAGCCATTGCGATAGAAGGCGCACTGAAATACGGCGGAATAGTTTTAGGTAAAGATCCTTCGAAAGTCAAAACTGAATCTGATGATTTCCCGGGTGTTATCAGAAAAAGCAAGGTTATGATAGATCTTTTAGAAATTTCTAAACGCGTTGCTCCAAGCGAAGCTTCTATCCTGATTACAGGCGAAAGCGGAACCGGAAAAGAAATTTTTGCCGATATTATTCATCGGTTAAGCGCAAGAGCAGACAAATCTTTTATCAAACTAAACTGTGCAGCTCTGCATGAGCAATTGCTTGAATCTGAACTTTTCGGACACGAACGCGGCGCTTTCACAGGTGCTCAGGAAAAAAGAAAAGGAAGATTTGAACTTGCTGATAAAGGTACTTTATTTCTTGATGAAATCGGTGATATGACACTCACCACTCAGGCAAAAATCCTGCGTGTGCTTCAGGCAGGCACGTTCGAACGCCTTGGAGGATCCGAAACTATAAAAACAGATGTAAGAATCATTGCCGCAACGAACCATAATCTTAAAGAATCAATTGAAAAAGGTAACTTTAGAAATGACCTCTATTTCCGGCTTAGCGTTGTTCCAATTCACATCCCGCCACTAAAAGAAAGACGGGAAGAAATATCCGCTTTCGCTGAATCTTTCCTGGAATCATTTACTTCCAAAAATAGAAGAACTATCAATTCTATCTCGCCTGATGCTATGCAGCTGCTTTACCGTTATGATTGGCCGGGCAATGTTCGTGAACTTGAAAATGTGATGGAACGCGCTGTTATTATGTCGCTTGGTGATATAATTGTTCCAGACGTTCTACCTGATTACTTTAAAGTTGACAATCATTATCGTAAAGATACTAATAAACCTCTAACTTTAATTGAAGCAAGTGAACGCGATTTGATAAACGATATGTTGAGCGCATGCAAAGGCAACAGAACACAAGCGGCTTCACAACTCGGAATGTCAAGAAGAAGTTTGTACAACAAATTAAAAAGATACGGAATTATAGATGAGGAATGACAGAAGAATGGAATGGTGGATTGATGGATTAATGGATTGGTGGAATGCATTTGTGCTTTGCCCTTTACCCTTTGATCTTTGTTATGGGAGATATGGGAATTATGGGAGGTATGGGAAATTCAACTTCTTAAATCGAATTCGATTTTTATAATTCCCCTCTTGAGAGAGCCATGCAATTCCGCGTGGTAAAGTGGCTTGCCTGCCCCGCATATGGCGCGGGAACGCGATGGAAAGCGTGCCCTTTAGGTCGGGTGTTTCTCTTCCTATTAACTATTAACTATTAACCCCGCCTATGGCTGGGCAAGCTGCTCGCGTTGGGAACCCAGCATCCGCGGGTCAAGAGCGCGGCTTACTTCTTTCCAAGCCATGCTATCACCAACGCGATATCTGCCGGTGTAACGCCCTGTATTCTACCTGCCTGACCGATTGTTTTCGGCCGAACGGTTTTGAGTTTATTTTTCCCTTCATTTCGCAAACCCGGGATTGAGGAATAATCAAAATTATCAGGAATTTTTTTACCCTCCATTTTTTTGTGCTTCTCTACCTGCGCTCTTTGTCTATCTATATACCCGCCATATTTGCATTCGATTAAAATTTGTTCGATAACTTTCGGGTCATAATTTTCCGGCATTTCTGCTTCACATTTTTTTCTTAACTCGAAAAAATCTGATGATGTAGTTTCCGGTTTGCCTAAAAATTTAAAAATTGATTTGTTGTGCTTTTTTTCAGATTTCAATATTTCGATTTCCCTGCCAATAAGCTCTTTCTTTTTCATTACAGCGGAATATCTTTCCTCATTCAACAAACCGTATTTATAACCATATTCCGTCAAGCGTAAATCCGCGTTGTCCTGTCGCAAAAGCAAACGGTATTCCGCTCGCGAAGTGAACATTCTGTATGGTTCTTCTGTTCCCATTGTAACGAGATCATCGACCATAACAGCAATATAAGCTTCCGACCGGTCAAGAATAAGCGGGTCGATTTCTTTCACTTTTGAAGCAGCATTTATTGCGGCAAGCATACCCTGAGCTGCAGCTTCTTCATAACCTGAAGTACCGTTAATCTGTCCGGCGAGAAAAAGTTCCGGTACTTTTTTACTTTCCAAAGTTACAAGAAGTTCACACGGATTACAGTAATCATATTCAATCGCGTATCCCGGCCTCATAATTTCAGCATTTTCAAGACCCGGGATAGAATGAATCATATCAATCTGTACATCATAAGGCAAACTGGTTGCTAATCCGTTTGGATAAATTTCGTTTGAATACCTGCCTTCCGGCTCGAGAAAGATCTGATGTGTTTCCTTATCGGCAAAACGATGAATTTTATCTTCTATTGAAGGACAATAACGAGGGCCCGTTCCCTTAATTTGACCAGTGAAAAGCGGTGCCCTGTCTAAATTATCCTCAATTACTTTTTTGGTTTCAGGAGAAGTTCGAGTAATATGACATTGTACCTGTTCCAATGAATCCAGTGAGGGCGGAGTTGAATATTTATGGGAAAACGCCGGAGGATTTTCATCACCGCTCTGTGCTTCAGTTTTTGAAAAATCAATTGTTCTGCCATTTAATCGTGGGGGTGTTCCGGTTTTTAATCTTCCTACTTTTAATCCAAGATGCTCAAGCGAGTCAGAAAGTTTCTCAGCACGTAATTCACCTCCCCTGCCTCCCGACTGCATCATTTCACCTATGTGAATAAGTCCGCGCAAGAAAGTGCCTGTAGTGAGAATTACTGTTGTAGCTTTAAACGCGATGTCTCCTTTAATAACAACACCGGTGATTTTATTATCATCAGTGAGAAGATTTTCTACAATGCCCTGCCTGATGTCTAGATTGGGCGTTTTTTCAAGTAAAAATTTTACATATCGCTGATATGCCCATCTGTCAGCTTGTGCACGCAAAGCCTGAACAGCCGGCCCTTTTCTGGTGTTAAGCGTGCGGAATTGAATACCGGTATGATCAATCGCTTCAGCCATAATTCCGCCAAGCGCGTCAATTTCCTGAACGAGGTGTGTTTTACCAAGTCCGCCAATAGAAGGATTACACGACATTTGTGCTAATGTATCGAGATAAATTGAAATCATCAAAGTTGACATACCCATTTTCGCGCATGCGTGTGCCGCTTCGCAACCGGCGTGTCCGCCGCCTACAACGATAACGTCATAATTTTCGGGATAAGTGTACATAAGTTTTAAATAATAAAGTCGAGATAATTATCTTTGTTAATCAATTCAAAGTCGGCGTTTCCATAAGTTTCCAGCCATAATTTTTCACTCGTCTTTTTCTTACCTCCCCATTTAAATTCATAGCCAAACAGCTTGCCATCACGTTCTTCCACCATATCGATTTCTTTTTTATCATAAGTTCGCCAAAAATAATTATTTGAGTAAATTTTTTTGTAAGATTGTTTTTTTATTCGTTCGACAAACAAATAATTTTCCCAAAGTAAACCGACATCATTTCTTGTTGACAGATTATTAAAATTATTAATTACTGCATTTCTTATTCCATTATCCATAAAAAAGTATCTTGAAGTTTTAGTAACTTCTTTTCTGAGATTCCCGGAAAAGCCGCGCACTCTTTTTATCACAAATGTTTTTTCCAAAAGATCAAGATAGCGTTCAACAGTTTGCTTAGCTATTTCTAGTGAATTGCTTAATTCATTCAGCGAAACCTCTTTGCCGATTTGAAATGCAATTAATTTCAGTAAATCAAAAAGTTTTGAGGAATTCTTTATATTTTCTAATTCCAGAATATCTTTGAACAGATATGAATTACGAAGCAGAACCAAATAATCTTTTTTGTCTTCTGTATTTTCAGCTGTTATTACTTCAGGATAACTACCATAAATCAAATAATTCTCAAGGTTTTCATTTATTGCCATCCGACCAAACTCTTCAGAAAGTTCCAATGCGGATAAAGGATAAAGCAATGCGGTTTTCTGGCGACCTGTCAACGGTTCGCCAATTTTTCCTGACAATTTAAATGAGGATGAACCCGTGGCAATGACTTTACATTCCGGCAAATTGTCAACAAGAATTTTCAACCCGAGACCAACATTTATAATTCGTTGTGCTTCATCAATTACAATTAAGTCATAACCTTTAAACGCGCTTGTTATTCTGTTAATATTTTCAGACTCAAGAATTTCTCTTAAAGCAGAATCATCGCCGTTTCCGAAAAAGAACTTACCTGAAAAATTTTCGAGAAAAGATTTTATCAATGTAGTTTTGCCGACACGCCGTGGGCCATACAAAGCCAAAACCTTACCGTTTTGCAATAAAGATGATATTTTATCATCATAAAATCTATAGATATATTTTTTCATAATGAATTATTATATCAATTTTAAACAAATTTAGCAACTTGACTTGCCAAATTTTAATGATTTTGGCAAGTTGCAGCAAATATAAGCCGGATTGCGAAAGACTTGAATAAACTTTTGATAAACACCCAATTCATGCTGAAATAGTTTCAACATGCGGTTTAACTTTATATAAAATACTGTACAATACCGGAACTAAAACTAATGTAAGAAATGTTGCAGCACATAATCCGCCCATTATCGTTACAGCCATACCGGCATAAAAAGGATCCAAAACCAATGGTGACATTCCCAAGATTGTTGTACCGGCGGCCATGGTAACCGGTCGCAAACGACTAACAGCCGAATCTAAAACAGCTTGGTACTGTGTTTTTCCTGCTTTCAAGTCTAAATTTATCTTATCTATTAGAATAATAGCATTTTTAATGAGCATTCCCGATAAGCCTAAGAAACCAAGAATGGCCATAAATCCGAATGAGAGATTAAATATCCATAATCCGACAGCTACACCAATTATTGATAAAGGAACTACTAAGATAATGATTAATGGTTCTCTAAAGGAATTAAACAGAAAAACAATAATTAAGAACATTCCCAAAACACATAAAGGGAAAGATTTTTTTAGAGGTTCTTGTGCTTCAAGTGAACTTTCATACTCACCGCCCCATTTTAAATCATAACCTGCCGGCAGATGAATATTTTCAATTTTATTTTTAATTTTCTTACGAAAAGTATCGGCCATTCCTATTATCGGATTACATTTGACAGTAATAGTAGGTTTACGATTTCTTCGTTTTATTATAGGCCATTCCCATTTCACCTCAACATCTTTAACAACTTGCTGTAAAGGAACATAAGTTCTGTTTAAAGGACTCCAAACGGTTATATTATTAATATTATCAATGGAACCGCGTTCACTATTTGATGGCCATGAAATCATTGATAATGAT
>JAUVKG010000208.1 GCA_030596365.1 Chlamydiota bacterium
CCAAATTGGATATGGCTCATGTGGCCGGAGGCAATCGCATGCTGAGTGCCGTCAGCGATGATCCCGCAAAGTAAAATAATGCCCTTCCCTTCGGGACGAAAAAAAAGAACCTTCGTTCCATCGGCATTGACGGTAATGTTAGCGCTATGCTTGTATTTTGTGTTCAGATTGAAAATCCGTTTTTGAACTCCCGTAGCGAGATGCGAGCGATTGACATATGAATAAAACCGATCGGATTTTTTTTTCTTTTCCATGCAATACATGTACTCACCCTGCACATCAGCAATGGAGCCAACCATCCCGCGCCTGGTCAATTCCACCTCTTTTCCCGTATTCAGGTTTAGGGAATAATAGGTAATACCGCCTGCCGATCCAGGCTTAGAAAAAGAATTTCGATAAACTAAATACGGGACATCTCCAACCTTTCCCTGATTTTTAAACAAGTAATAAAAAGCCATATTGTTACCGGGACGATCTGTCAGCTGGTAAACCCGCCGGCCCGTTGTTTTATCAATAACCGAGGGCCATGGCATAATTCCCAAGACGTTAAGCACATTCAACGCCACCGCAAACCCCAAAGCAATTCTGTACTGGCTATATTTTTTCATATTCTCTCATTGTTATCTTTCCTATCACTATTTCAAATATGCTGCAAGATCAGGGGTAACTTGTTTAAGCTCTACCACCAGCAAATTTGCAATAGCCTCGGCGCCTTTTTTGTTTAAATGAGTTTTATCTTTCGGTTCAGCATTTAAAATCATGCTGGCTTTTTCTCCTATCTTATTGTGATAGTTTACGCTGGCAGTGTGCAAATCAATGAATGGCACTTTCATTTCCGATGAAACCGATTTAACCGCCTTAGCCCATGGAAGTAAAGACGGCCTTACTTTGCCGTCTTTGCCAAATGTACGACGGGTAACGGAACTTACAAGAATAGGCATAGCGCCAATTTCTCTCGACTCATTCACATAAAGTTTAAGATAATCACGATAGGTTGTATCAGGGTCAGTTTCCCGATCCGGCCCTTTGCCCGGTTGGCCATTATGACCGAACTGAATAAATATATAATCCGGTTTTGCCTTAAGAGCAGGAACGAAATATTTCAAATTATAAAAGCTTTTTGAGCTGCTGCCTTTTTTGGCAAAATTGATAATTTTAACTTTGTCATTAAATCGTTCTGCAAAGGCTTTTCCCCATCCAACATCTTCTGTAACGGTAGAATCTCCAACCAATACAATGGTAATGCTTTTTTCATGAACATTTGATACAGATGCGTTCGCGCTTATGGCAAGGGCAACAGTTATTATAATTGCTGAGAGTATTTTCATATAATTTATTTCCGCGTCCGTTTTGATAACCATGGATCTTTAGTTTTTTTCTGAAAAGTTTTTATTTTTTGTCAATTGAAACTTGTTAAATATTATATCCAAAAACTTGCATAAAGTCATATAGATTATTATTTTTCTATATTAGTCTCCTGTATTGTAAATAATATCGAATAATTAGGGCGGGGTGGCGCAACGCGTCGGGGTGTGTTAAGGTGGGTCTCTGACCCCGCGTATGCCGGGGGTGCCCAAAGAGCAGGTGGGTTATTAACGCAACGATTCGATCAATAAAGGGATTTCGTTTGTTCCGTCCTTTCCCCCAAATTCTCCGGGCATACGGGCGTATTTGTTTGTTTTTCCGGTTCTCAAAAATAAAAGAGCGGTGGTTCAACTAACAAAACCACCGCTCACCTCATAACCCAATTAACAAAGAATTATTGAGGATTTATTTTGCGATGGCACAACTAACAAAAGCCATCGCACCCAAATAACCAAAGGAGAAAGATTTGGGATTATTTCTGTTACAACATACGAATATTATAACAAGAAAGCTCTTAAAAGTCAAATGGGTTGTTATTTTTATATAATAATGTCCTGTATTGCAAAAAACAGCTATTAAAATCCCTCTGCCTTGTCGCGGAACACGGTTGGTACACTTGTTCCAGGGGCGCTGCCCCTGGCTGTCTCAACTTTGCCTTTCAGGCAAAACATTGTCTTACCCTTTTTTGTTTCTTTGTTTCTTTTTTTTGTCGGAAGAATCGCTTGCGGAAAGTAAATATTCGTGAGGAGTGATTCCAATTTCATTTTTAAAAATTTTTACAAAGTAACTTTGATTATTGTAACCTACTTTTTTACCGGCGTGTTTTACTTTAACGTTCCCGGTAAGAAGAATTCGAGCAGCTTCAGCTATTCTAAGCTGCTGCAGAAAAGCTACAGGAGAGTAACCTGTCACTTCTTTAAATGTACGTCGAAAAGTGGAAGCATTCATTTGGGCGGTTTTTGCAAGTTTATCAAGTTTAAGATCTTTTGCAAAATGAAGTTTCATATAATTAATGACTTTTTCTATTTTGAACAGCACATCATTTTTTGCGTAACTTGATATTGAATAATATCTGCAAAGCTGAATAACGATATTCTTAAAAAAGTTTTCCGTAGCATTAACTTTCCACGGAAGATTATAGCGGCATTCTTTTTCGTAAAGCCGCAATAACACGATTATTTCATCTAACTCTTCATTATTAAGTTTGAGCATAGATTTAAAATTATAATTTTTCCGTAATCGTGGTTCTAAACCGAAGATAATATTAAAACCTTTTAATCCTTCAAATTCAGATCTAAGAGTGTTAAAATAATCCAAATCAAAAAGAATGTAAAAAACTTCCAGGCCCTTAAGTTTTTTAAACCCGTGAGCTTGTTCTCCTTCTATTACAAATACATCACCGCGTTCTAACGTGGACTCTCCGTCTTCGGTTATATGAACAACCGAGCCATCGAGAATAAAAACCAGTTCTCCAAATTCATGGTTATGGAAGGGGAGGACTTTCGGCGGTGTAGGATTAGCAACATATAAGTTAGTATTCGGTAGAAACGCATCTTTTCGAAAAGTAACCGGTTTTGTTTTTTTTGACATAATGGTGCAGTTTTGTAAATTTTAATATTTTCAAAAGTTGCTTATTATTTTATCTGTTACATTATTATTTGTCAATATGGCGAATTGCCTCATCCAAAATCTACTCTAAATTAGTAAGATAGTATTTCTTTAACAAATTTTAATTTGAGTTTCATTTCGGGAGATCAATAATTCTTTCTTTTAAAGGTGCAAGTTCAGGTAAATTGTTTGTCGGGCAATCCATATACCAGTATGTAGTCGCGCAATAATCGTCTTCGCGCTCCAAAGATACAAAACTGTTACCCATACCGTCAATTTCTTTTTGCGTGTAAAAATCATTGCCTTTGCCGACTTTCATATATTTTTGTTTAGGATTCGCCTTCATATCCTGTAAAAGATCTTTGGCGATAGCACCTCCAAGCGCCTGAATAGTTACTTTGATATCCTTGTGGAAATAAATCGGGTCAGGCGCGTTAAAACGGTAAAAACCGTAAAATTCTTTAAACTCTCCAAACTCTTCTTTGGATACATAATGGCATCCCTGATACAAATTATCAAATTGACTTTGTCCCCAACCTGTTCCGATAAAATCTTCCGTACCTGTCCCGCAAAGTGTTGGGAAATCTTTATCACCGTCAAGAAAGATTTTAACTTCACCTTCGCCGAACCAGCAGCCTTTCATCGCGGGATTTTGGTGCATACCGATATTGCAGCCTAGAAATCTTCCTGTGCCGGAAATTTTCGGCAGGATAGTAAAATCTTCACGCATTTTTGTAAAATTCTCGCGTCGCCATGATGAATGGAAATACATCATATCGTCATCGTGATTTTCACCAAGGGTACAATTGATTTCATAATATAAAACAACATTTTTTTTAGATTCATTTGTTAACTGAATTTTCGCGCTCTTTTTGAACGGCATTGGAATATAACAGTTATAAGAACGAGCTTCCGGGCAGGCAAAGAATACGTT
Organism: Chlamydiota bacterium; assembly: GCA_030596365.1. Classification (GTDB taxonomy): domain Bacteria; phylum Auribacterota; class UBA3054; order UBA3054; family B51-G9; genus B51-G9. Next base: position 3,908 of record JAUVKG010000208.1, read on the forward strand.
TTCGAATTTTGTCATTTTGCCGAAAGTGTGGCAATAAAAATCGCCCATAGGAACCTGGACAGCTGGTTTTTCAGCGCCATCCCAGAAAATTTCGAGTTTTAATGAACGTAAAACTTCCGGATCATTAACAGGATTTGTTGTTGACCAGATGCGGCGGATGGTTCCATTGCCTTTTATGTCAGCGAGAACAAAAGTTTTGCCGGGTGATATATTAATTGCCGGGCTGCCTTTGCGGCCGAAATTAGCTTTACCTCCTTCGCCTTTTTCACCTGATTTATTTTCGAAAGTAAACCATCTTGTTTGGATTTTTGGGTCAGGTTTTTGGAATAGTGAGTCGTTAATCATAGTTGCACCCATAGTTGTTGAAAATAAAATAGTTGTTAATCCGATAGTATTTTTAATAAGTTTTGTTTTCATGATGTTTTTGTTTGTGATAATTTTTTATTGTTTGGACGAAATGGACAATTTATAAATGTTTATCGGTCACGGATTACGGATTACCGATTACAGGCTTCCCGTTCTCTGATTTCCTGTATTCCTTCTACCATTATTATCCTAATTATGGCAACAAAACCACTACAATCAAATTATCAAAATGGACGGCTAATTAATAAAATTTAATATAATCGATGCCAACAATATATTTTTTAATTGCTTTCGGATTAGCGCCTGTAATTTTAATTTTTAAAATATTTTTCCCTTTTTTAAGTTTAACTTTACCTAATCTGATTTTTCCGGGTGCTACAACTGTAGGGTAATAACAATCCATTTCATTACCAATTTTTGCTCCGTTAAAATAAAGTTGGATTATAGCGTAATCATTCGCTCTTGTAAATTGCGCGGATAAATTTGTAGTTGTATTTTCCAAACTGTTAATTTCAAATTCTATAAAATCACCAACACCGGCATTTGCCCACCAAAATTGGGAGTCATCACTCCAAACGTTACCGGGTTTGACCATATCTTGAGTTCCTGTTATTCCATTTGAAATAGTTTTTATGGATAAAGATTCACCTTCGATAGCATTTTTTTCTTTAAAAATTTTAATGCTGGTATAATAACCTAACCGATCCTTTAAAGGTGTTTTTTTAATTTTATCAGCGCCGTTTTTCGAGAGATACCAGTATGCAACACAGTCATAAAAAGTTGATCTTGCATTTTCATAATATTTTTCTATGTATGCGTCAAAACTTTTTTGAAAAGGAATGTTGTCGCCTATATGCCACCTGTTATTAGAAATATGCCCGCGATTATTTTGGTTGAGTGGTTGCGAATGAAAAGGCGCGGAAAATACTATTGGAGCACACCACGCATATCCAAAATAATCTTCCGAACCGGTACCGATTGAGGAAGGGAATTTTTCACCGTCAACAAAAAACTTTTCATCTCCTTCGCCCCACCAACCTCCTTTAGCGTCCCAAACATGGAGTGCGAATCCAACGAATCTACCTTTACCTTCAGCCTCCAAAATTTCCCAATCTATCGGCCGGTCTTTATAAGTTTTAAGATCCCTATGCCATTTCGCGTGAAAATATCCAAGATTATTAAAAGAAGTTTTTATTGGCGCGCTTTCGACTATTAAAGAAATCTTCTGTGGTTTGTCAGATTCATTTTTAATAGTAATTTTCGCATTCTTTT
>JAUVKG010000010.1 GCA_030596365.1 Chlamydiota bacterium
GCCGCAATAGATTTGAAAGATGGAAGAAGAGATGGGAAAGTGGCAATTTCAGGACCGAGAAACTGCACAAAATGCGGCCGCGTTAATTCTATAAGACAAATGTACTGCATTTATTGCGGAACATTCTTAGATACCAAACCGTTTAAGTAATTGGGTAATTGAAGAATTGAAGAATTGAGGAATTAACGCTTGTCGTTCAATTGCTAAATTAATAAATTAAATGGCGGAGAGTCAGGGATTCGAACCCTGGGTACAGTTTCCCGCACACTGCCTTTCCAAGGCAGCCCGTTCGACCACTCCGGCAACTCTCCGCAAGCTTATAAATATATTTATTTACGAATAATAATTTTACTCAAAGAACTTTAAAAAAACAAGAGCATATTTAAGTGTCAGTATTCAAGCAATCCATCAATTCATTTTGGATTTTAGATTTATGATTTTAGATTTTTCATCACTCCATCACTCCATTACTCCATTTAGGACGCTGGGGACAGCGTCCCTCCAACTCCATCACCCTATCTCCACCATTTTCTTTACAGAATTCTCAGCTGCTAATCTAATTTCTTCATCAAGTTTTATTTCATATTCCATATCTTCAAGCGACCATAAAACTTTTTCAAGTGTTGTAAGTTTCATATTTGGACAATCACCTAGAATTGACAGTGGATAAAAGACTTTTTCAGGATTTTCTTTTTTTAACGTGTGAAGAATTCCTATTTCAGTTCCTATTATAAATTCTTTTTTATCGGACTCGCGGCAATAAGCAAGTATCTGTGAAGTGCTTCCAATAAAATCGGCAAGTGAAAGTACGTCGCCTGTAGCTTCCGGATGAACACAAACCGGAGCATCCGGATGATTTTTTCTCGCGTCCTCGACATCTTTTGTTAAAAATCTATGATGAGTTGGACAATATCCCTGCCATAGAGTAATTTTTCTTCCTGTTTTTCCGCGAACATAGTCACCAAGGCTTTGATCCGGTACAAAAAGAATTTCTTTATCTTCAGGCAATGATTCAATAATTTTCACCGCGTTTGCTGAAGTGCAGCAAACATCCGATTCCGCCTTGATTTCCGCTGAACAATTTACATAAGCAACAACCAGAGCATCCGGATGTTCAGTTTTAAATGCCAGCAATTCTTTTTTTGTAAGCATATTTGCCATAGGGCATCCTGCATTTTCATCAGGCAGAATAACTGTTTTTTCCGGTGAAAGAATTTTTGCCGTTTCGGCCATAAAATGAACACCGCAAAATATTATTACATCCGCTTCAGTCTCAGCCGCCTTTCTTGAAAGCGCTAGAGAATCGCCCACGAAATCGGCAATATCCTGAACATCGCCTATTTGATAATTATGCGCGAGAATAACGGCATTTTTTTCTTTTCGAAGTTTGTTGATTTTTTCAATTATAGTTTTCATTTGTCGCTTTTTTATTTTTTTATTAGCCACAAAGGCTCTAAGACACAAAGAATTAATTTATTTTAATATTAGATTTAAAACAATAAAAATCGCGTAAGCGCCCCGCGTCTGCCGGGGTTTCTTCTCTTTTCTTTTCGTGTCTTTGTGCCTTCGTGGCTATTTTTTATTTGTTAAACCAGACGCAGTCATTTCAAGCACATATTCAAGCGGTGGAAGTTTTTTTGTAAAAACATATTTCCACGCATGAAAAAGTCCTTTTAAATACGCAATTGTAAATTCCTTTTTTCGCGTTTTGAAAATTAATACATAAAGATAATAAGCGTTGAATAAAATCTGCCAAAATAATAAATATACAATCTGCTGATACCATCTCGCATATCGAATTATTAATACCGTTCGGTTACGCGCTAAAATATAAGCCCGCGCAGGATTAGTCATACCGAGTTTTCTCGCAGCAGTCGAGTTGTGTTTTTGTTTATGATAAATAACTGCATTGAGTATTACATGAGCAAATAATCCCTTTTTATTCATTCTTCTTACATAATCCTCATCAGCAAGAGTTGAAAAAAAGCTGTCATCCATATAACCGTTTTTCTCAATTGTTTCCCTGCGAATCAATGTTGAATTAGGCACTCTTTTTGTATCTCTGAAAATATCCCCTTCACCAATTTTCTTTGAACATAATAAATTCTTGCCACTCCACATTGACGTTTCGCCGCCCGCAAGGACAACTTTTTCAGGCGCGTCATAAAATTCAAGAATTAAAGGAACAGTTATTCCGATATTTTTATTTTCCGGAGCGTAAAGATAATCAACCAATTTTCGCAGCATATCGGGTTCAACTTCGTTATCATCATCGACGAGAAAAACGCAATCGCCTTTAAAGCATCTAATTGCCACGTTGTGACAAAAAGACAGACCCATATTTTTTTCATTACGAATAAGTTTTACAGAGGGATATTTTTCCCGAACCATTTCCGGCGTGCCGTCAGTCGAAGCATTATCGATGACCAAAAACTCAAAAACAGGATAATCGCTTTTCAAAATTGAAGCAATACAATCATCAAGCACATCTTTTCGATTTGCTGTTATAATTGCGACTGTGACTGTATGAAAATCCATGGATTGTTGGATTGTTGGATTGTTGGATTACTTGATACTTGATACTGGATTCTGGATACTGGATTCTGGATACTGGATACTGGATACTGGATACTGGATACTGGATACTGGATACTGGATTACGGATTACTGATTACTGATTACCGATTACCGATTACCGATTACCGATTACCGATTACCGATTACCGATTACCGATTACCGATTACCGATTACCGATTACCGATTACCGAATACTTTTCCGGCGTTGCCGGAATCTGGTCTTTCCAAGACCGGCTACGACGCGATACAAATTAAACCAATTATCCATAGATATGTCGCAAACTTATGCAAATCTCCTGTTACAAGAAGATTAATCATATAACGAATCGCAAGATAACCTGTTATCATTGCAACGAGAACTCCAACGAGCATTGCTTTAAATTCCGGCGGATGATAATTAAAAATTATATTCAATTCTTTATATTCGCTAAGAATTGCGCCAAGAATAATCGGGATAGACATAAGAAAAGAAAATCTTGCGGTAAAATCTCGCGAAAGTCCACACTTTAAACCGGTTGCAATTGTTGCTCCGCTTCTTGATATGCCCGGAATTATTGCAATTGCCTGAGCAGCGCCGATTTTCAGTGCCGTGACCCAGGTAAGTTTTTCAGGGCCGAAACCTTTTGTCTTTTCTCCAGTGCGTTTTTTTATAATTTGGTCAGCCTGTTTAATAAATACAGTTGCGGTTATTATAAACGCAACCCCAACAAGTTGATAAGGCGCTACGGGAAAATTCCCGATTTTTAATCCTGTAGTCAGAAAAAGTTTGTCAATTCTATTGGCAAAAAAATAACCGAAAAATCCACCAGGAATTGTTGCTACAACAACTGCAAGGAAAATGGACCTTCCATACCCTTTTCCGGTAATCGTCTCAGATACAATTCTTACAATATCTTTCCATAATGCGGCGATAATCGCCACAAGTGTTCCAGCATGAAGCATCAAAATGTAAGGTCCTGTAACACCATGAGCGCCATAAAAATATTTTGTAAAGACAAGATGACCAGAACTTGAGACAGGTAAAAATTCAGTGAGCCCCTGCACTGCACCGACTATAATGGCGTCCAGCATAGTTAATTCAGTCAATTTATTTCTCCTGTTTATTTTCAGTTTTATAAGATTGATCTGCTGATGTTTCAAGCGGACTTGAAAAAGCAAAAACTATAAACGCAGTTATAGCAATCATTGAAAACACCAGTGCATACCACGGTGCATGAATTTCATTATTATTTTTCATATTTGTTATTCTTTTAACTTTTAACTTTTAACTTTTAACTATTAACTATTAACTAATTCCCACAAATCTTTTTATTCTTCGTACAGCTTCTTCAATATCGCTCAAAGATGCCGCGTAAGCCATTCTAACAAATTTATCGCCGCCTGCGCCGAACGCTTCACCCGGAACAACAGCCACGTTTTCCTGTTGAAGTAATTTTGTGGCAAATTCCATTCCGTTCATTCCTGTTGTTTCAACAGACGCGAAAGCATAAAACGCGCCTTCGGGGAGATTACATTTTAATCCGCAATCATTTAATCCTGCAATAAGTAATTTCCGTCTGCGATTATATTCTCTCGTCATTTTTTTCACTTCCGGCAATCCGTTTTTTAATGCTTCAATAGCTGCCATTTGACTAATTATTGGCGCGCAAAGCATTGTATATTGATGAATTTTAGTCATCGCGGAAATAATTTTTTCAGGCCCACAGGCATAACCAAGGCGAAACCCTGTCATTGCGTATCCTTTAGAAAAGCCGTTCAAATAAATTGTTCGCTCTTTCATTTCTGCTAAACTCGGCATAGCGACATGCTCAAGGTCATAAGAAAGGTGATCATAAATTTCATCACTAATCAGCAAAACATCATTTTTCTTAATTACTTCGGCAATAGACTCAAGTTCTTTTTTATTATAACTTGCGCCCGTGGGATTTGAAGGATAATTCAAAACGATTGCACGCGTTTTTGGAGTAATCAGTTTTTCAATTGATTCGGCAGTAACTTTGAACCCGGGAAGCTCCCAGGTTTCTAAAATCACGGGCGTCCCGCCGGCAAGTTTTACTGTCGGTATATACGAAACATAACATGGCTCCGGTATGATCACTTCATCGCCCGCGTCAAGTATTGCCCGCATAACTAAGTCCATTGCTTCGCTGACGCCAACAGTGATTAAGATTTCATTTTTCGGATTATATTTAATTTTTCTTTCTTTTATTAGATAAACGGCGATTTGCTCAAGCAATTCTTTAAGTCCACGATTAGAAGTGTAAGATGTATAACCATTTTCCAGGGCAAAAACTGCTGCTTTGCAGATATGCCGCGGAGTCGCGAAATCGGGTTCGCCCACGCCAAGTGAAATCACGTCATCCATTCCAAGCACTAAATCAAAGAAAGCGCGAATGCCTGATGGCGGTAATTCATCTACGAGTGTAGAAATTTTATGTATTTTTTTATTATTCATAATTTTCTTAAAGTTACAAGGTTACAAGGTTATTGCAACTATTTCCGCCGGAGACTTCCTGGCGTCCTGCATTAAAATTTCAAGAATATCATCCATTAATCTTATCCTTCAGTATTTTAAGCCTATTAGTAGTAAATAATTATATCAAATCGTCGAATTAGCGTCAATGCTAATTTGCATTATTGAATTTCATGTTAAAAAATGGTAAAATCTATATTGTAACAATATTAGGAGTTACTGCTTTGAAACGAATTTATGCAAATAAAAATGATTTTTCTGAAATGATCGCCGCAAGGAATGATGATATCGCGCCGGATAGCTTGCGCGTGACAGTTTCTGATATAATTTCCACTGTTAGAAAAAATGGTGATACTGCTCTATGCGATTTTACTAAAGAATTTGATAAGTTTGATCTAACGCCGCAGAAAATCCGTCTTTCGGAAATGGAAATGGATATTGATTGCGAAAATGAACTTATTGATGCGTTAATTCAAGCCGCCGGAAATATTCGCAATTACCACGAAAAACAAAAAAGGAAAGAATGGTTTTCTGAAAGCGAAACCGGAGCTGAACTCGGCGAAATTATCCGACCGGTTAAACACGCCGGACTTTATGTTCCCGCAGGAACAGCACCACTCGTATCAACAGTTTTGATGACCGTTATTCCGGCACAGGTTGCCGGTGTTGAAGAAATTTGTGTTGTAACTCCACCGGACAAAAATGGAAATGTCAATCCGGGAATCCTCGCCGCATGTAAAATTTGCGGCATCAAAGAAATTTACAGAATCGGCAGTGCGTGGGCAATCGCCGCACTCGCTTTCGGAACGGAATCGGTCAAAAAAGTTGACGTTATCGCGGGGCCGGGAAATCGTTTTGTTACAGAAGCTAAACGCCAACTTTACGGTTATGTCGGAATTGATCTTATAGCCGGTCCAAGTGAGAGTTTAATTATTGCCGATGAGTCCGCTAATCCAAAATGGGTAGCGGCGGATATTCTTTCGCAGGCCGAACATGCCGGCAGCACAACTTTTTTAGTATCCGACTCCCCTGCCGTTTTGGATTCTATTGAAAATTCAATCAATGAATTATTGAGAACCACTCTTACAGCAAATTCATTAAAAAAAGCTGTGAAAGAAACATTGACATCAGTGCTTGTTGATTCAATTTCCGAAGCGGCGGAAGTAACGAATAAAATTGCTCCGGAACATTTGCAAATAATAACAAAGGAAAATGAAAAAATCTTGAAAAATATCCGCAACGCAGGCGCAATTTTCCTCGGTCCTTACTCCCCGGTTCCTCTTGGCGACTTTTGCGCCGGGCCGAGTCACGTTCTTCCAACAGCCTGTGCGGCGACATTTATGAGTGGACTTTCTACCGACACATTTATAAAAAGAATGGGGGTCATTAATTTTTCAGAGAAATCATTTAAAACCATTAGCAAAACAATGCAGATAATTGCTGAGAAAGAGCAGTTACCTGCACATAAATATACAGCAACTGTAAGAAACCTGGATTGATGGGAGTAAATTCAAATCAGAGATTTGAATTTCATATTAATACAAAATTCATCCCGATGTATTTTCTATCGGGATGAATTTATTCCAATAATCCAGTAATCCAGTAATCCAGTAATCCAATAATCCAGTAATCCAGTATTTAAAATGATTTTACCAATAATATACGAAGAAAATCCTATTTTACATCGCCCTTCTCAACCTGTTACTGCAGTTACAAATGATATATTAATATTGATTGACGATATGTTTGAAACAATGGATCAATCAAAAGGAATAGGATTAGCCGCACCGCAGGTTGGAAAAAATATACGTGTGATAATTGTTGACACACAACAAAAAAAATCAAAGCCTTTCGCTTTGATAAATCCCGAAATTGTTCACGCAGAAGGCGAACAGCTTTATGAAGAAGGCTGTTTGAGCTGTCCCGGACTTACGGGTGTTGTTAAACGCGCAGCCAAAGTTACAGTTCTTGGTCTTGACGAGAACGGCAATGATATAAAAATTGATGCCGAGAAATTACTCGCTGTAGTTTTGCAGCACGAAATTGATCATCTTGACGGAATTTTATTTCTCGATCGATTAAACGAGGAAGAAAAACAAAAAGTCGAGAAACAGAGAAATGTAGCAAAGATGTAAATTAGTTTCTAATAATGTTATGAAAAATTCTATTCTTTTAAAAAACTGCCTCGCTATCGCTACTGTTAATGATAATGATGAAATTTTATACGATGGTGACATCCGCATTGATGAAAATATTATCACCGCTGTAGGCTGCAATTTAGACGAAGATGCTGACGATGTTATAGATTGTTCCGGTAAAATAGCATTACCCGGATTTATAAACACCCACCATCACTTTTTCCAATATTTAACAAGAAATTTGCCGGCAACGCAAAATTCAAAATTATTCGACTGGCTTATTTATCATTACGAAATTTGGCGGGGAATAACTCCGGAAATGGTTTACATAAGCTCACTCGCGGCAATGGCGGAACTTTTACTTACAGGATGCACAACCGCCGCTGATCACCATTATCTTTTTCCGACCACATCCGGAAAAAATTTAATTGATGAACAGATCAACGCCGCAAACGAAATAGGTATGCGTTTCCATCCAACTCGCGGAAGTATGAGTCGCGGAAAATCTTTAGGTGGACTTCCACCGGACGACGTAGTTCAATCGGAAGATGAAATTATAAAAGACAGTATTCGTCTGATTGATAAATACAACGATTCATCAAAATTCTCTATGTGTCGTATTTCTCTCGCGCCGTGCTCACCGTTCAGTATTACAACTGAATTAATGCGTGACACCGCCATTCTTGCCCGCGAGAAGAAAGTTCATCTGCACACACATCTTTGCGAGACAATTGACGAAGAACATTACTGCATCGAAAATTACAATAAAAGACCGCTTGAATATATGGAATCAATTGGCTGGCTCGGTAACGATGTATGGTTTGCTCACGGAATTTATTTTAATGATGATGAAATTAAAAAACTTGGCGAAACCAAAACAGGTATCGCTCATTGTCCGTCTTCAAACCTGCGCCTTGGTTCCGGAATTGCACCCGTCAGAGAATTAATTAACGCCGGCGCAAGAGTTGGTCTCGCCGTTGACGGAAGCGCAAGCAACGATTCCTCAAATATGCTTCAGGAAGTTAAGCGTGCAATGCTTATTCACAGAATTAAAAGCGGTGTTGATTCTATGCCGGCAAAAGACGCCATTCGCATAGCAACACGCGGCGGAGCAGAAGTTCTTGGCAGAAATGATATTGGTTCAATCGCGCCTGGAATGGCAGCTGACCTTGCTCTTTTTGATGTTGATTCTCTTGCTTATGCCGGTGCGATGACTGATCCTGTTGCCGCGCTTCTTTTTTGCGGTTACGACCATCGCGCTTGGATGACGATGGTAAACGGTAAGATTCTTGTTTTAGAAAAGCAGTTAGTTTATTTTGACGAAATGGAAATTGCTGATGAGGTAAATAATTCTTCTGAGAAACTACTTTAAAAATATCATGATTAAAAATTTTTACGCACCGGATTCATTAAGCAAAGCTGTTGAGTTTCTTAAAAATAATTCTTCCGCAGCGCCAATAGCGGGGGGAACTTTTCTCTCACTTCACAGTTCAAAGAAAACCACATCTTTTGTTGATTTATCACAACTTGATCTGAACTATATAAAAAAGAAAAACAACTCTCTTATTATTGGTGCAACAACAACTTTTGCTCAAATAGCAGAATCAAAATTCTTTCCGCAACTTTCTGAAATTACCGGCAACACAGCGACAGAACCTTTAAGAAATATGATTACAGCAGGTGGAAATGTAATGATTCCGCTTCGCTGGAGCGATCTTCCGCTGGTATTTTTTGTTCTTGAAGCAAGTTTTGTGCTAAAATCTTCGCGAAAGAAAATAATTTCCGCAGATAATTTTTTCAAGAAACTGCCTAAATCAATTCTAAAAAACGGTGAACTTCTTACTGAAATTATTATACCTGGAATTTCAAAAATTAAACTCGCTCGAAAGAAAATTGTAAGAGCTCATGACGATTTCCCCGCTTTTCAGCTTGCTGTATCATTAACATTTTCAAGAAAAAAAATAGACTTTATAAGAATCGCTTTTGTGGCAAATAAACCGCTTCCCACTCGTCTTAAAAAAGCCGAAAAGTTTCTTCTAAACAAAATTCCGGATGATTCTTTAATCGAACAGGCGGCAAACATTGCTGAAAAAGAAGTGGATAAACTTAATGACATCCGTTTTTCAAGTGATTATTTAAAAGAAATGATTCGCGTTTATACCCGCAGATTAATTCACCAATGCATTGACCAATAATGAAAATTCAACTTACAATTAACAGCAAAAATAAAACTTTTGATATTCAACCTGACGAAAAATTGCTCGAAACGCTTCGAAATAACAACTATAAAAGTGTAAAATTCGGATGCGGTGAGGGAACATGTGGAACTTGTACTGTTCTTATTAACGGAAAGCCGCGATTATCGTGTATAACTTTCACGGCGCAAATGACAGGTAAAGAAATAACTACGCTTGAAGGCATCGGCACAATAGAAAATTTACACAAACTTCAAAAATCTTTTCTCGCTGAAGGAGCAGTGCAATGCGGTTACTGCACACCCGGAATGATTTTATCGGCGAAAGCTCTTCTTGACAAAAATAAGAGTCCGACAGAAGAAGAAATTAAAAAAGCGCTTGACGGAAATAAATGCAGGTGCACGGGGTACGGGAGTATAATTAAAGCAATACAAAAATTGCAGGACCATTGAATTGCAGGACTATTGAATTGCAGGACCATTGAATTGCAGGACTATTGAATTGCAGGACTATTGAATTGCAGGACTATTGAATTGCAGGACGATTGAATTGCAGGACTATTGAATTGCAGGATTATTGAATTGCAGGACTATTGAATTGCAGGACTATTGAATTGCAGGACTATTGAATTGCAGGACTATTGAATTGCAGGACTATTGAATTACAGGACTATTGTTATGGGAATTAAATTTAATAAAATAATTAACCATATTACTAAAGATGAATACCATAATTTAGATTATGAAATTATGGGTTTGGCTTTTCGAGTTCATAAAGAGTTGGGAAAATTTTGGAATGAAAATATCTATCAATATTATTTTGCAAAAGTTTGTAAAGAGAGTGGTTTCAATGTAGATATTGAAGTTCCGATAATTATTTCATTTAATAATTTTATTAAGCGATATTATATTGATATTCTTATTAACAACTCTATAATTTATGAGTTAAAAGCAACTGATTCACTTATTTCTAAACATAAAAATCAAACACTTAATTATCTTCTACTTACTGATTGTAATTATGGAAAACTGATAAATTTTAGTGGTGTTTCTGTTAATGCTGAATATGTAACTTCATCGTTAACTAAAAAAGAACGTTATGATTTTTGTTTGATAATTGATAAATGGATTGATGTAGATGATGACAGCAAATGGTTAAAGGAACTAATTATTAGTTTACTTCAAGATTGTGGTGCATTTATTAGTTTTCAGTTTTTTTATGATGCAATATATTTCTTTCGTGGTGGTAAAGAAAATGTTGTTAGACCTGTAAAAATTAAATTGGATGAGCTTTTTGCCGGAACTCAAAAATTTCACTTATTAAACAATAAAACCGCATTTGATCTATCATGTATTAGCAAAACTGAACCAAAAAAATTCTATAAACAAAGTCTTGAAAGATTTTTATCACATTCACATTTAGAATCTATCCAATGGATAAATTTTAACAATCATAACATTGAATTCGAAACCATAAAATGAATTTATAAATAATCGTACTGCAAATAAAGCGTACTGCAATTAAATCGTACTGCAATTAAATCGTACTGCAATTAAATCGTACTGCAATTAAATCGTACTGCAAATAAATCGTACTGCAATTAAATCGTACTGCAATTAAATCGTACTGCAAATAAATCGTACTGCAAATAAATCGTACTGCAATTAAATCGTACTGCAAATAAATCGTACTGCAATTAAATCGTACTGCAAATAAATCGTACTGCAAATAAATCGTACTGCAAATAAATAATTAAAACTTAATAGTCCTGATGAAAATAGTATCCAAATCCAAAATAAAAGTTGATGGGCCCGGGCTTGTTACCGGTAAACAAAAATTTGTTGATGACTTTGATATGCCCGGAATGCTGGTCGGTAAAATACTTGCCAGTCCTCACGCGCATGCAATCATCAAAAAAATAGACATATCAAAGGCGGAGAAATTGCCTGGAGTTCATGCGGTTTTATACCACAAGAATGTTCCACGGGTGGCGCATACAACTGCCGGCCAGGGTTTCCCTGAACCATCGCCTTACGATACTTTTATGTTTGACAAAAAAGTTCGTTACGTCGGCGATCGTGTTGCCGCAGTGGCTGCTGAATCAGAAGAAATTGCCAAGAAAGCTCTTTCGCTTATTGAAGTAGAATATAAAATTCTACCCGCGATTCTTTCCGCAAAAGATTCTTTGAAAAAGAACGCTCCGGTGATTCATGACGAACCGGAAGCAATAATGCCTATTCCGGTACCCTATGATCCAAAAAGAAATATAGCTGCGTCAACTGATGTTCAGGTTGGCGATATTGACAAAGGATTTGCGAAAGCCGCTTTAATAGTCGAACGGGAGTTCAAAGCACATTACGCGACACATTGTCCAATGGAACCGCATATTACTCTTACATATCCCGATGAAAACGGACGGCTTGTAATTATAACGAGCACACAGGTTCCGTTTCACGTCCGCCGAATTGTTGCACAGACGCTCAAATTGCCGATCAAGAAAATCCGTGTTATCAAGCCGCGAATTGGCGGTGGATTCGGCGGTAAGCAGGAGATTCTTCTTGAGGATGTGTGTTCAGCTCTGACTTTAAAAAGCAGCCGTCCTGTAAAAATAAGATATACCCGCGAAGAAGAATTCGCGAAAAGCCGAACGCGGCATGAGCAGTATGTCAATTTAAAGATTGGTGCAACGAAAAATGGGAAACTCACCTCTATTTATATGGATGTTTTGAGCAACACAGGCGCTTATGGTTCTCATGCTTTAACTGTTGCATGTAATTGCGGCAGCAAAACTCTGCCGCTTTATCCTTGCGACAATGTGCGTTTCCGTGCAACAACCGTTTATACAAATCTACCGGTTGGAGGAGCTTATCGGGGATATGGAGCAACACAGGCAGCTTTTGCGTTAGAATGCCTTATGGATGAAATCGCTTACAAGCTGAAGATTGACCCGGTAGAATTAAGAAGAAAAAATCATATTAAAAGTGGCGGCTCATCCCCTATTTTCGAAAAGCTCGGTGAAGGAAAAGCAGGAGTTAAGCAAACAATTGGAAGCTGCGGACTCGCTGAATGTATCACTAAAGGAGCTCGGGCAATTGGGTGGAAAAAGAAGCAGCTGGAGGGACGCTGTCCCCAGTGTCCTAATTCTAAAATCAATACCCTTAAACGCGGATTCGGTATGTGTACTTTAATGCAGGGATCAAGCATCCCCGAAATTGATATGGCTGCCGCTACAATTAAAATGAATGAAGACGGATCATTCAATCTTCTTGTTGGAGCAACCGATTTAGGAACGGGCAGCGATACAATTCTCGCGCAAATTGCCGCTGAAGTTCTCGGTTGCGATGAATCGGATATGATAGTTCTTTCATCAGATACTGACATTACACCGTTTGATGTTGGCGCCTATGCATCGAGCACAACATATTTAAGCGGCGCGGCGGTAAAGAAGACTGCAGAAAAAATAAGAGATCAAATAATTAAAGTTGCGGCAGAAGTTTGCGGCGGGAATCCAAAAAAAGCGATTGTAGAAAATAAAACAGTAAAATTTCCCGACGGAAAAAATGTTTCTTTTTATGATATAGCAATACACACCCTTTATTTAAAAGACCAGTTTCAAATAGCTGCTACCGAATCAAATATTTCACATAAATCTCCACCACCTTTTGCCGCACATTATGTTGAAGTGGAAGTTGATACAGAAACAGGTGAAGTGAAATTATTGAAGTATGTTGCCGCTGTAGATTGCGGAACAGAAATAAATCCCAAACTCGCTCGTGGCCAGACGGAAGGAGCAGTTGTCAATGGTATTGGATATGCCCTGATGGAAGAGTATATATTTAATGAGAAAGGAAAATTACTCACAGACAATTTTTTTACATACAAAATACCTTCGACACGCGATCTTCCTGAAATGAAAATTATTCATGTTAAAAGTTATGAGGATTCAGGGCCTTTCGGCGCTAAAAGTGTTTCGGAAATTTCTATCAATGGCGCTTTGCCTGCAATTTCAAACGCAATTTTCAACGCTACCGGCGCACGGTTAACCGAGGGACCATTTACGGCGGAGAGGGTATTGAAAGCGATAAGAAGATTGGAGTAATGGAGTGATGGAGTTGGAGGGACGCTGTCCCCAGCGTCCTAATTGGAGTAATGGAGTGATGGAGGAATAATGTCCATTCTGTCCATTCTGTCCAATTAACGAATAACGAACAACAATTAACCTAACGAAGTAACATGTACTCATGGTCATTATAAAGAAGAAAAAAATATGAAAAAAATTTTTATTACAATACTTGTCTGCCTTACATCAACTTTTATTGCGGAAACATCAACAAATAACACTACCAATAAATCAACATATAATATGGAAACTTCAAATACTGTTATTAAAGTTATGACATATAACATTCTCGAAGGTGCTTATCCGGCAGGACCGCCTTCTTATAATTCCGATCATCTGGCATATAATCTTAAGGACAGAGCGAAAGAAATTATAAGATTCATTAAAAGCAAAAATCCTGATATTTTGTTACTGCAGGAATGTAATCAATGGGCCGGCAAGGATAACACAAGACTACAGCAGTTCTCAACGCAGCTTGATATGCCTTATAAAGCGATAGCACCTAACCATGGTTCTTATAACGTTGCCCTGCTAAGCAAATATCCTATTGCTGACTATACTTATCTTGACGACGATGTTTATTATTATTGGAACATTCTGACCGCAACGATTCAATTAACACCTTCGTGTTCTATAGATGTCGCTTCTACACATTTTGCCTGGTGGGGAATGCCGGGATATTCAAAAATGACAGAAGATCAAAAAAAACAGACCTACATAAAACAAAAAGCTGTTTTGATGACATATTTACGGAAGCACCTTGATAGAAATTTAATTATCGGCGGTGACTGGAACCATGCCGCCAAACAATCCCCTTTTGATCAGGGAAATCTCCATGACGCAATTTCCGCTCTTGGCTATGGCACCAATTCAGTTCACCGATTTCATCCCACTGAAAATCCAATTGATAATATTTACATCAGCCCATCAGGCCTGTTCACCGTTTTGAAATGCACTAGATTTTCAGCTGCCAAAAATTTTTCTGATCATCTGCCGGTAATGGTTGAAATAAGTGTAAGAACTGACAAAGTAATCAAAGCATCTTGCTTTGAGTTTTAGCATTTTAGATCGACCAAAAATGTCGAATAAAAAATCGACAAAATATCCGCGACAAAATTTCCTCTACACGGTCGCGGAAGATGGTTGGCACAAGGGTACACAGGGTAACGTTTTCACTCAAACCTGTGCTATATTCTTTTTACCTTTCAGGCAAAGAATACCGTTTAATTTATTTCTATAATCTTATATCGTTAATCCTTGTTGTCTTGACCTTTTGTGCAAAAATATGATATAATAAGAATAGTAAATTGAAAATTTAGCTAGTGTCTGGCCGAAAATCCTTTTTTCGGACTGCACTAGTTACTACTATTATATCTTTTTATAACTTTGAGTCTAAGATACCTTATGAAGAAAATTTTAATTATTGTGTTATGTTTATTTGCGACTACTATTTTATACGCTAATACTACACCGAAATATCCAGCATTATTTTCTGACGAAAACGCCCGAAGCACAAAAGTAAAACAACTTCAGGAAAAAGAGCAAAAAGAAAAAGTAGAGGTAGAAGCCTGGGCGCGCGCCAACAATCGCCGGGTTCGATATGAAGTTGACGGCACACTTCACGAAATAATTCGAATCGAAAATGGCAAACCGGTTTACTATATAACTCATAATGTCAACGCGGCAATTTCTACAGCAGCGAATCTTGTAAGAAACACTCCGCCATATAATTTGAATGGAGCAAATCTGACAGTTGGAGTTTGGGATGGCGGTTCAGTTCTCTCTACTCATCAGGAGTTCGACAGTCGTGTTACTGTGATGGATGGAGCTGCTTCTCATTACCATTCCACACATGTCGGCGGAACAATAGGCGCCAAAGGTTTTAATTCTGCCGCGCTTGGCATGGCACCAAATGCAAAAATAGATTCTTATGACTGGAATTCAGACGATTCAGAAATGGCAAATCGTGCTGCTTCAGCCCCGAATCAATCTACTAAAATATATGTTTCCAACCATTCTTACGGAATAGGGACAGGATGGCAGTGGGGCGGCAGTGCCTGGTATTGGTTAAATGATATATCTGTTATGTATGACAAAAGTTTTGGCATGTATTATTATTATACACGTGAATGGGATATAATAGCTTACGACGCCCCTTATTATCTTATAATCAAATCTGCAGGAAATGACAGAAATGATAATCCTTCTAATGGCAGCACTGTTTATTACGATGACGGAGGGTGGACACCTGTTACTTACAACGACAGTATTCATCCACTTGGAGATGGTGTTTATTATAATGGCGGCTATGATTCTATTACATATCTCGGTATAGCAAAAAATATACTTACTGTCGGGGCGGTAAATGATGCAGTTTCTTCCGGCACGCGTAACTTAGGATTTGCGACAATGTCGAGTTTTAGCGGCTGGGGACCCGCCGATGACGGAAGAATAAAGCCTGATGTTGTAGGTAACGGCGTGGATTTATATTCATGCAATAATGGTAATAATTCTGATTATACAACATTGAGCGGCACAAGCATGTCATCGCCAAATGTTTGCGGTTCCGCTGCCCTTCTAATTCAACATTACAGAAACTTGAATTCCAGCGATATGCGTTCGAGCACTTTAAAAGGAGTTATAATTCACACATCCGATGATATAGGTCGGCCTGGCCCTGATTATTCTTATGGCTGGGGACTTATGAACACTAAAGAGGCGGCTGACATTATTACTGAAGGAACAAATTTAATCAATTCATTCGCGGAAATCACAGAAGAACTTCTTGATACCGCTAATCCGAATGACGAACACTCGTTTTACATTAACGGTTCAGAGCCTTTTAAAGCTACTATCTGCTGGACAGATCCGGAGGGTCCATGGAATTCAGCACATAATAGCAGAACACCTGTTTTAGTAAACGACCTGGATTTAAGAATAATTTCACCAAACGGAACTACAAATTATCCATTTGTTCTTGATGTTAATAATCCGGGAAATAATGCCACAGCAGGTGACAACATTGTTGACAACGTTGAACAGGTAATTATAAACACCGGTGCTATGCCGGGAATTTATAATGTAGTTGTCAACCATAAAGGTCTTTCGGCAAGCTATGGCAGTCAGCAATATTATTCATTAATAGTTTCCGGTGCCGCGTCTATACCTGAACCGGTTACTATTTATTATTTATCATTTATCATTTATTATTTATTAAACAAGAGGAAATTTAATTTTTAAAATTAAATTTATTATTTTTATTCCAAGTAATTACTTAAACTATAACTCTAACAGGAGATACCATGAACGAAGAAACCACTTACGCAGCTGAAGTAGAAACAGTTAATCCACAAGTTGAAACCTTAAAACCGCATCGGGGAACAACCGTTCTTGTTCTCGGAATCATTGGCATCGCGTGTTGTATGATTTGTGGAATTATTGCCTGGGTCATGGGCAATAATGACCTTAAAGAAATGGATGCAGGAATTATGGATCCTGAAGGCAGAGGAATAACTCAAGCAGGTAAAATCTGTGGTATGGTCAGTGTCGGACTTCAAATTATCGGCTTATTAATTTGGATTGCAGTAATGATTCTTGGTGTGGCTGCAAAGGTAGCCAGCTGATCATAATTAGAAAGTATTAAAAGAGAAAAACGTGAAAATTAAGCTCATTCGCGCTTCGCGTTATCCGAATATACCGCTCTTTGCAACACTAATTTTAGTGTTATGGTTAACTTTGGTTGGCGTTGCTACATTAATTAATTTTAAATTGAGCAATTACATAGATCTTTGCCTGTTCAAAAGATTTACAGGTTATCCATGCCCGACCTGCGGAACGACTCGTGGTATTATATCTTTATTGCACGGAAAATTTATAGAGGCATGGTATTATAATCCTTTAGTTTTT
The DNA here is from genome assembly GCA_030596365.1 of Chlamydiota bacterium. Taxonomy (GTDB): domain Bacteria; phylum Auribacterota; class UBA3054; order UBA3054; family B51-G9; genus B51-G9. Next base: position 17,411 of record JAUVKG010000010.1, read on the forward strand.
TCTATAGGTATAATTGTAATTATAGATTTGCTTTTCAAATTTATTTTTGCCCGAACAATTAAAATATCATTTAAAAAAAGAGAACGTAAAATCGCCTGGTTATTTGCCATTGTTCTTTTTCTCGCCAACTGGGCTTATGTAATCCTTTGTATTGGATAACAATTGAACTTACCAAAGCAGGGATGCTTTGGCTACTATAAATACCAACAAATTAACCGGAGGTAATCATGAAACATTTTACTATTTTACTATCTATCATATCTTTTTTCTCTTTTTCTGCTTTTGGAGAAGAAGTTTTAGAAATGAAAACCATTAAAGCACCAACTTTTATCAATCAGCGGAAAATAATTACTATTACGCCAAAAAGCGATTTCGTTAAACTTGGCGGGCGAATGGTCAATCCGCTTAAATCCATTGATTCAAAAGGAAAATATGTCAGTATGGCTACAACAGAACAACCTGTTAATGATTCTTTGCGGCTTGTTCAGCTTAATGGAGAAATGGATTCCGCGACTTTGAAAGAATTTGAACAACAAGGTTATAAAATTTATGGTTATATTCCCGATAATACTTATATCGTAAAAATCGATTCTGTAAATCTTGGTAATGTTAAAGCAATGAACAAAGTTCGTTGGACAGGCAATTATGCTCCTGAATACCGCCTTTCAGACAAGTTAGATTATGTTCTGAAAATAAAAAGTCAAACCGAAAATATTACCGTTAAAGCTGTTTTTACGCCTGACTCAGATTTAAATTCTTGCATTTCCCAAACAAAAGCACTCGGAACTGTTGATTCCTGGACTGCCGATTCTTTAGAAATAATCTTAGAAATCACTCTTCCTGTATCCAAAATAAACGAATTAGCAAACCTGAGCCAAATCGTTTTTATTGAATATGCGCCACGACCGCGTTTTATGAACAATAAATCCGTTGATATTATGAGTGTTCGCGAAATGTGGGATGTTCGGGAATACTATGGAAGTAACGAGATTGTTGCAATAGCCGACAGCGGA
>JAUVKG010000330.1 GCA_030596365.1 Chlamydiota bacterium
CAATTGAAATTAATGGATAGTCTCGGCGAGGAATATATTCAATACTCTCTTCAAGATATAAGTCGCTGGGACAAAGAAATTAAAACATTGATTAATGCCTGGAAAACCGGCAACACAAAAATGGTGGAAAACTTTTTTGAACGGATCGCGAATTATCCCGGTGGTCATAAATTTCTCGATAAGTTTATTTACCGGCGCAACAAAATTATGGCTGAACAAATCGAAAAATATCTAAAAAGCGAAGGCAGGTATTTTGTAGTTGTAGGCGCTGCGCATTTAGTTGGGAAAAATGGTATAATAAGCATCCTTAAAAATACAGAAAAATATCAGGTTGTGCAAATGAGTGATTATTGATGCTGGATGCTGGATACTGGATACTGGATGCTGGATGAAAAAGGATCTCAATATCCAATATTCAACACGGAATATCCAATTATCAAGGAAAATACACAAATGAACAATACAACTAGAAAATATGATTTAGAAGACAGGCTTATAGATTATGCCGTCAGAATTATAAATGTATCTGAACAATTACCTGAATCAAAAGCAGGAAAACATATTGCGGGACAATTGTTAAGGAGCGGTACGGCGCCGGCTCCTAATTATGGAGAAGCGCAAAGTGTGGAATCTCCGAAAGATTTCATACATAAAATAAAAATTGCGTTAAAAGAGTTAAGAGAATCTAAGATATGGCTGAAAATAATTGTCAGGGCAGAATTAATTCAAGCATCTCTATTAGAATCTATAATAAAAGAGAGTGATGAATTAACTGCAATTTTATTTAAAAGTGTCGATACAGCTAAAAAAAATATGGAGCGATAGCGACTGCATATTTGAATATTGGATATTCCGTGTTGAATATTGGATATTGAAAAAGGAGAGAATGCAAAAGATTGCATTTTAGTATAGAACAATGGGTTTAGCCCATTTTTATGGCGAAACGTAAAATAACTTAAGGAGAATAATAAATGGATACTATGTCTGAAAAACAAAAAAACGAAATACTTTTTATGCAGTTCGTTATGGGATTGTCTCATTCTGGAATGATGCAGCTCGGTAAAGTAATGAACCCGATGACTCAGAAGGTTGAAAAAGATTTAATTGGCGCACAAGCTACTATTGATCTTCTTGCCGCATTACGCGAAAAGACAAAAGGTAATTTAAACAAAGTTGAAGAAGATTTACTGACTAACAGTATTTCAACTCTTCAACTTAATTATGTTGATGAACTTGGAGAGAAGAAAGAAGAGAAGATTGAAGAGAAAGTTGAAGAGAAAGTTGAAGAGAAAATCGAAGAGCCAAATGAAAAAGAGGAGGAAAGTAAAGGATAATTAACCTAATTAGAGGGTACTCGAAAAGGGTTCAGCCGCAAAGCGGCGTTAAAGTCCCCCTAACCCCCCTTTAAAAAAGGGGGCATAGAAATACCATCGCGACATATATGAAGAAAATTAAGTCACTGAAATCAATGTTCCGGCAAAGTCAGAAATGGCATGCTGAAAACAAAATTGTCGCTATAGTGCCAACGATGGGTGCTTTGCATGAGGGCCACATATCTCTTATTCGTGCGGCCAAAAGCAAAGCAGACAAGGTTATAGTTTCAATATTTGTGAATCCAACCCAGTTTGGTCCTAACGAAGATTATGACAATTATCCCCGCACTTTATCAGAAGATATTAAAAAATGCCGGGAAGCAGGTGTAGACGTCGTATTTTCTCCTTCTGTGCCGGCAATGTATCCTGATAACTCATCAACATGGGTTAACGAAGATGTATTATCACAATATCTTTGCGGCACGCGTCGCAAGGGACATTTTCGTGGCGTTTGCACTATTGTTCTTAAATTATTTATGATTTGCAGTCCTGACATCGCAATTTTCGGTCAAAAAGACGCACAACAATCAATAATCATATGCCGAATGGTTCGCGATTTAAACATTCCGGTCAAAATAATTGTTGCACCGATTAAAAGAGAAAGTGACGGTCTGGCTATTAGTTCACGAAACAAATATCTTTCACCTAAGGAACGTGAACAAGCAACTGTTATTTACAAAGGTTTGCAGGAAGTAAAAAAATGGCAGAAAGAAAAGTTGTCAGTGGCACAAATACGACGGAAACTCATACGTTTTATACAACAGGAAAAAGATATAAGAATCGATTATATATCTATAGTAAATGTTGATACTATATCAGAAATCACACGGCCTGACAAAGGCGATAAATTATTAATCGCCGTAGCTGTTTTTTTCAATAAAGCGAGATTAATAGATAATATTGAGATAAAGTGGTAGATTGATCCGTGGTCCGTAATCCGTAATCCGTAGTCCGTAGTCCGTAGTCCGTAGTCCGTGGTCCGTGGTCCGTGGTCTGTAACTCACTGAACCCGAATTGCTTATATTATAATACCAAAGAGAAGTTCTCTAACGAAGTAACGCCGTACTCGCGTTCATATCTAATTTTCCTAACGAAGTAATACTGTACTCATGTTCACATCGAACGGATCAAAGGTTTTTTTATGGGGGGACGGCTAAGCAATAGCCGTTCTCGATGAGGACGGCGACTTTATAATCGCATACAATCCAAAAAAATATAATTGACGGAATCACGGTCGACAGAATCATTTTTAAAAATGATTCTGTCGATATAAAAGATTTTCAGTTTTCCGGGAACTTCCAACTTTCCATTAAATATTCAATTCGTGTAAATCAGTGCCCGAAATTCTCCGGGCTTTCAAAAATCCGTGTCAAGATATATTAATCCCAAAATACGGCGAAATCGTACCAGCTTGATTCATCTTCTACAGGTTTGGTTGTTTTTTTAACATCCGGTGATTTTGTTGGTGATTTTGCTGGTGATTTTTTCGCAGTTTGTGATGTCGGTTTCTTTTTTACAGACGCAGATTGAACAGGAAGTTTATTTTTGGGAACTGTAACAGTTTTATCTTTGCTTTCGTTAATCGCTTTAGTGGCAGCTATTTCTTTTTTCCTGATTTCTTTTCTAGCTTGTTTGGCTTGTTTTCGTGATTCTTTTTTAATTGCGCGTTTATCCCGGTTTTTGATTCTTCCTCTGTCAGTTTTCTTATTACTTGATTTTCGCTGAACGCTTTTTTTAAGTTCTTTTTTTTCTGAAGCAATTTCCTTTTTAGCTTCACTGGATATTTTACTCACGTCAGATTGATCAAGAGTAACTTCCCCGCCTAAAACCGTAAAAGAGAATACTGCTGCAAATATTAAAGTTATTATTGATATTGTCTTCATAATTGTCTCCAAAGTTTTGTTAAAGAATATTTTATTATATTATCTTCTTATTTGACGTTATATCATAAAATATATTCAAAATTAATAGTATCCCCATTCAATTGCTCCGAGGTCAACTCCGTAATCATAGTTCGCTTTACCTTTTTTCAGCTTATAGGGATTCCAGGTTCGGCTGGACTCAAAGTTAAGAACAGCAGGAATACCTTCCTCGAGTTGGTCAACATCGTGATCAACGATCCATTCTCCCAAATCAAATCTGCACAATTTCCATTCTCGATTTGACAGAATAATATCCCCTACTATAACATTATCAATTTTAACAGTCGCCTTTACCGGTTTTTCTTTAGCATCCGGATGGTCTGCTCGAAGGAAAAGACGTAAATTTTTATCTTTAACCTTAATTGGTTTATAGACCGATTCAGCCGTCCTTGCGAATTTATTTTTATGCACATCTTTTTCATAATAAAAAATTCCGTACTCAAGAATTCTGTCAATTAAAGTATATTGCTTTGCAGAGTTAAAGAAATCATAACCATAACGAATAGAACTGCCCAAATCAAAAAGCCA
>JAUVKG010000365.1 GCA_030596365.1 Chlamydiota bacterium
AATCATCTCCGCAATAGAACAGGCTTTGCGCTCCAAAGGATATGCATGCTATTTTAGTTACACGGAAGCTGATCCAAAACAGGCAAGTGAATTAATTGACGCTATGGGTGAACGCTTTACTTCCGGATGTGTTATTTTCCAGTATAAAAATGAAGCTTTTGCCGGAAAAAATGAAATTAAACTCCAAAATCTCGGGATTCCGTGTGTTATGGTTGATCATCACCCCGAACCGTGTCCTTCTTTCGTTTCGACAGTTGAACTCGACCACGAGCGTGCCGGTTATGACGTAGCTTCACATCTTTTACGGCTGGGTCATCGTCATTTCGCGTTTTTAAGCGCTCCGGACTCATCCTCCTGCCCGGAAAGAAGAAAAGGGATCGAAAAGAGGCTTGCAGAAGCGGGATTGAAACTCGATCCGGAATTTGTTGCTATAGTTAATAATGAATTGAGATTTCAATTTTTCGAGACTTTTGATTCATGGTCCGCAAATGGAAAAACTTTTCCTACAGCAATTATCACCGCCCATGACCTTCTTGGTTACGCGGCACTCAACGTTCTTGAAAGCAAGGGGTTTTCCATACCCGAAGATATTTCTATCGCAAGCTTTGATGACCGTGTAGAAATGATTCCGTGGGGACTTGATAATATAAGAATTCCTTTAACTTCTATTCGACAACCTATTGAAGCTATTGGCAAAGCTGCCGGTAATGAATTAATTGCCCGTATTAACTCCCCGAAAAAAACTCCCGGACATATCAGAATAAAAGGTGAACTGATAATTCGCAGTTCAACCTCAAGACCAAAACAATCTTAGTCCCACCACTCCATTTTAGATTTATGATTTGTGATTTGTGATTTCGCGTTAGCGCCCGCATGCCTGCCGCGCCCCGCGTATGCTGGGGGAGAGTTTCGGGGCGTATGCTGGGTGGATTTTTTAGGACCGATAATTTTTATCACGCCCATAAATAAACAGATTATTTTTTATTAATTATATTCATCTAAAAATATAGTGCTCGTTATAAAAAAACATATAGACAGAATCATTTAGTGACAGAATCATTTTAATACAAACACAATTTCTTTTGTTAATATAATTCGGCTTATAATTCCTTTGTTTTTTCTTAATGGTGAAGGCCATTACATCGTTATTTCACTGCTTTTATAAATGATTCTGTCACTAAATGATTCTGTCTAATTTCGATTTTTTCTTTCTTTCTTAATGGTGAACATGAGTACAGTGTTACTTCGTTGCTGCTGTAAATGGTGAACATGAGTACAGTGTTACTTCGTTGCTGTTTAACTTTTTATAATTAATCTTTATTTTTTCTTCTTCGTGCCTTAGAGTCTTAGTGGCTAAAAAATTTCTTTTATGCAAATATTTGCTGTTCGCTTGACTTTTGTTTCTTCTTATGATACAATAGCTATGTCAGTGTGATATTGAACTTTTTATAACCCTAATAGTTAACCTCACGGAGAAAAAAATGAAAACAGCAAAACTCTTTAACCCTTTTCTAATTTTAACCTTTTTGGCGCTGATGGCTTTTACTCAAAATGTAAATGCAACAGCAAATCTTCAAGGTTTAAACTCACGTTACCTTATTTGGCATCGCTTTGATGAAATTCCACCGGTAGATTCAACAGCTTTTGAACTTACCAATATGGGTGAATATGTTTTTTCAACTTACCCTTTCGATAATGGCGCTTTATCTCTTGCAAATACAGAGTTCGCTACTTTTCAATACGATGTAAGTGATTTAGATTCAAAAGGATGGTACATATTGCAAATCGGCGGGGATTATAAAGTCGAAATGTCAACTGACAATACGAATTGGACAACAGTTGTAAGCACGCCTGAAGTTGCAGATTGGACGAACAAGTATAAATGTGTTTCGCCTTTTTATATTGATTTAAAACCATTTCTTCCTACAGAAAATTTATATGTAAAAATCAGTGATGCTAATTTGTCGCCTACAGATAATGCTCTTGCTTATAACGCTTTAATAACCGAAAACAGCTATCCATGCGCTTATGGCGGAGATCAGGATCCTGTAACAGCTCCAGGCGCTCGCCGTCCCGGTGATGTGCAATTTTTGTTTATAAAAAATAACTGTGGAACTGCAGGCGTAAACAGCAGATTTGCTGATGGAGTTATTGAAGGTATAAACGGCAGCAGTAATTTTTTCGTTTATAAATTTGACCTGCCGGATGATAATGATGATTGTATTTTTAACGCTTACATTGCTAATCAATACGCTTTACAGATTTCTACTAATTGGGCAATGTCAACTAACGGAATTGATTTCGCGGATGTTCTTTACGAAACTAATAGTTCTTCCGTTAGTGACTCATTTAAATTAACAGTTAATTTAAAATCTATACTTGAAAATTCAGCCGATAATCTTATTTATGTAAAAATGTTTGATTCAGATCCGAATGATGGCTGGGGTGGTATGATGAAACGTTTTTGGATTTCACCGCAAGTGCCAACCGGTAATATTTCTTTTAATCCTTCCGGTGAAGAAGAAATTCCTTTCCTTGCAGATGTAAGCGATGGTTGCGGATATCATGTAACTGCACATTTCTGGTTTGCTGATACAGCCAATTATGTCGAATACAGACTTAATCTCGGTAATGATGTGACGGACTATTCGCATATCATTATAAATACTTCAAGTGGATATCTGTGGCAGGGCTCTTCAAATGGCATTGATTGGGTTGATCTTTTTATCAGCCCTGACAAAAGCACTCCTTCGCAGCAGATAACTATACATCCGCTTACAGGTGAACTTGACGGTTTAGGAGCTCAACCAACCGTTGGTAATATTATGAATCCTTCTTATGAAGGATGGAGCAATGTATTTTTCTTAAAAGTGAGCAATATTAATCCCGAAACAGGTTGGGGGGGTCAGATGCAGAAAATGCAAATTAATATTACTCCACCGCCACCGGCGCCGGGAATTAACACTATCTATCCTGTATGGCATTATTTTGATACTACAACTGTATTTCCTTCAGAACGTATAAGTTCTAGTTTTTATTTATTTGAGAATGTAGCCAATCAAGCGTCGCCTGGTAATGCTGGACCGAACCGTGGTATCAGTACAGATGTAAGATTGGGTTCGTTTGTAGACGGAGTTGCTAATGTAACGTATAAATATCCTATGGATATGGATTGTATTCAGGCTTGGTATATTATACAGTTGCAAAATCAATATTCCATAGAACTTTCTAATGATGGAACAACCTGGACAACTGCTTTTATTCCTGACGATTCATTATTACACGCTCCTGCACCTGGTGGGCCGGCTAATCTGAATTGGGGTGATAAAGGAATAACTAATATGTCACCGTATTATTTTGACCTGGCTGCTTTAGGTTTACTGCCGACAAGTAATATTTTCGTTAGACTTGCTGATGCACAAACAGAC
>JAUVKG010000028.1 GCA_030596365.1 Chlamydiota bacterium
TAATTCTGTTTGAAAACTTCTTATTTGATCTACTCTTGACTGGGCATCAGTTTTAGACAAAGTTGTTATAATATGTTTTTTCATTTTATTAACCTTTATTTAGAATTAGATTATCTTTTTTAAAAATGCGGATTTCACAAGCAAAATACTTCTTTATATTCTATTTTAACTATTCTTAACGTTTATGTAAAGATATATTAATGGCTTTCTAAAATAAGTTGACGTTGAAAAGCTTTGATTACTACTTCCGTACTTTTCTTAATTAATTCATCACGGCTTTCTGCTGTTGCATTGTCGGTTTTTAATTGAGCGTCAATAAACAACTCGTGATGCGAATTAAGCAGAAAAGAGAATGCGTTGCTGCCACTCGAATCTAACACATAGCATTGAATTCCTCCAACAGCCTCGCCCCCCGAACGCCTGGGGCTAACAATACGTCTGGGAGTAACAAGACACTCAACCACCAATGCATATTCCGTATTAACCGGGTGCACTTTTAAGTAATCTGCAAATAATGACATACTTTTTTTAAACAATTGCCACTGTATTTTTGCAGTTGATTTGTTCATATCTATTTTTTGGTTTGAATATTGAACTTTTGCTAAGTTATTTGTTTCAAAAAATGTTCCAATTCTTTTGCTTGATGACTGATCGTATATCGTCCAATTGAAACTACGAGCTATCGTTGGGAAAACAGTTATCTTTATTTTGCCTAAGTTGTTTTGAAATAATTTATCGCAGCCCGGAGCGCTTTCCGGACGATATACGCCAAAAGTCACTGAAGCCGAGGCAATTAAAGTAATAAATATTATTACGGCTTTTATTTTATATTTTTGTATAGTTTTCATTTTTCCCTCTTGTTATAAGTTAAACAATATTCGTAACTAAAATAAGTAAAGCATATACAATGCCAAAATATAACTTACCATTATAAGCTATGATAAAAAATTATATTTTTTGTAATAGACAAATAATGTACTCCTTATGTACAATTTTTCCGCGAAGAATTATTTATTCTATTTATATTTTATACATAGATTTCGTCCCGAATTATCGGGACGCGCAGTAAATGAATTTTCTTTCATTAGAAAATTCTTTATTCCTGCACTCCAAAAAGTAAAACGTTATCAATCCGCCTATAATTCCTCCGGCATGACATTCTGCTACCGGTATTCCTACATTTCCGAGATGTAAAAAAGACAGCGTGGTTGGCGAGATTGTTAACTCAATTGTCGTTTTTATAATTACAATTGAGAAGGCCAGCCAACCAATGGTTTTCGTTTGTTTGTTATTTATCATTTCTAATGCCGCTGCTATCATTAATCCATGCGCTATACCCGAAAGTCCACAAAGCCCATTGGAATATATTACAACAGAAAACACAAGAGGCAAAATCAAACTTCCTGCAGCACAGGCCATTAAATACAAATATCTTTTTTTCTCATCAATGCTGAAAAACAAAATCAAAAAAGCGCCTGCATCAATTAATAAATGATACCAGCTCAAATGCGCAAAATAATGAGTGAAAATTCTCCACCATTCCCCGGCAAACAATTTTTCCGGAAATAAAGCAGTATTCTCAGGAAAAGAATTTGTGAATAAATGCATGTTGCAAAGCACAAGTATTGCTGCAAAAACAAATAGTTCTATATTTTTTCTTTTGTTGCGCATAAGTCGAAAGTAAAAAGTTAAAGGTCAAATAACACACCCCGCCCTAAAGGGAACTAAACGGACATTTTAAAGAGGTGTGACAATTTATGATTTTATCTGCCTGGTTTCTCGGTGATAGCGGTAGTTTTAAAACTGCAAACAATCAAAAAAATACATTAGACAGAATCATTTTATGACAGAATCATTAAAAATATTTATTAAAAGGAAAAAAAATTACTGCTTTTTTTGTAGATAATAATCGCCCTTAAATTTTCCTTTGAGCCCTAACGGATTGGCGGTTTGCTACAACCGCCAATCCATTAAGGTATTATTAATTTTTTTTTGTTTTAAACTTCATTAAACCAATAATTAATATTGATATTATTCCTACGGGTCCGGAACCACCTATATTAAAACTGTTTCCTCTTGAACGTGGTCTCCTGTTAACACCCGGAGAATTATTTTGTGATCTTCTTTGCGATGGAACCGAAACTTGTTTAGGAATTGCCTGGCGTTTTGCAACAGTTTTAGGTTTCGCTGCTTCCGGGCCTATGTTTACAAGGGCTTTATTCCGTATTTCATCAAGCTTTTCGCGATTTTTTTTCCATGCAGCTCTATCACGTTTTATACGATTCATATTTCTTCGTTCTATTTTCCAACGGCGAAATTCAGCATCATTTTCAAGAACCAGAAATGAAGTGTATTCAGATACAATTGAATAAGTTTCACCAAGCTGAACAATTTCATCAATAACATTATCGCGTGAACCGGTACGATCAGCTAATTTTTGAAGATTATCAATTCGATGCCAAGCCCACATTCTTTCGATTTCAGGATTATCGGAATCTTTTTCAGGTAAATCAACATTGAAAGATTTTCTGAAAGGTTTGCCAAGTATATTTCCTTTAATTGAAATTTCAGCTTTACCGGATTTTTTGTATCTACCATACACTCTCAACGGTGAACCATGATAAAGATTAGGCAAAACTCGCGGTTCAACGTCATAAGCGCCTATTCCTCCAAAATCTATTTGAATATCTGTAACAGAGGGTCGTACGAGTTTTCTTCTAAATGCTTTTGCCTGTCGCTCAAAATCATCGCCTTTTGAAATAAACGCTGCAAGTCCACCGGAATCCTGAGCTAATTGTTCCAGTAACGGTTTATTTACATCATTACCAACTCCAATGCAGAAAACACGAACAAGAGAAGGCCGCTGGCTGATCAGTTGCAGCAAAGTTTGTCTTTCGCGCTGTTCAGTAAGTCCATCACTAAGTATAATTACATTCAAAGGCCGGTCGGAATCACGATAACTATAGGCTGTATTAATGGCAGGATTAAGGACAGTACCTCCGCGTGCGCTTTTTGATTCTAAAAAAGAGACTGCGCTTAACTTTGATTCCGGAGTAACTTTTTCAAGTTTTTTAAATAAAGTTTCAGGTTGAACATTAAAAGTTAAAATTTCAAATCTGTCTTTTTCGCCCAATGCGTCTATAAAAGAGCTTATAGAATTCCGCGAAACTTCAAGTTTACCAAAGTCAGCCATACTGCCGGAAATATCAAGCACAAAAATATAATCCATTCCTGTGTCAAATTTTGCTAAATCTTCTCCAACAGTCAATGTGGTGTAAAAAAATCCATCTTCTTTTGAATCCTTTGAGACTATTAAATCAAGTCCTGTATGTGGCCGTGAAGTGTTATAATAAACAACAATATCTTTGTTCAAATCACCTTCTGTTGTTTCAAGGCTGGCCTGACAATACGAGTCTGAATGTTTTGCGATAACAACATCTTTTCCATGGCTTGGACTTTCCATTTTAACAATTGGCACAACGGATTTTATTTCAAGATTAAAGCTGAATTTTCCTTTGGTTCGTGAATCTATTCCTTTGCGCGTTGTTGTTGCCAAAGGGTAAACATAAGTTGCTGAATCATGGTCATAGTCAAGTTCCTGATAATACACAATTTCAACTTTTTGATCAGCATTAGCGTTTATCGGGAAAATTCGCATTTCAAAAGTTTTGTAATCAACTTGTTCCAGAAGCCCGGGATCGCGTCGTGTTTTTTTATAACTTTCGTAAATTTCACGAGCTCTTTTTTTCTCAAGCACTTCTCCTATAACTTCTTTTCCGTTAATCCACATACTAAAATTCGCAATCGAAGCGCTTTTGGGCACCGGAAAGGTATAAAGAGCTTCCACCTGTCTTTTTTCGGTGTTGTGAAAAACCTGCATTACACGAGTTACGGCAATACCGTTATTAATCACAACATTGACTTGCTGCTCTTTAATTTCCAACTGACCTCCAAATCCGCCATCAGCAATAAGCAATCCTGCTGCCCGGGATATTATTGCAGCATTTGATAAAATAAATGCCGCCGTAATAATTGTTACTACACTCTTCACTTTGTTTTCTTTTGTTGCTTTCATCTTCGTCTCCTTTTTTTCGGTTAAATATTTAAAAACTATAACTGCAATTGCACAGGATGTGCCAAAGTATAAATAGCCGGTTTAAGGTATGTTAAGAATTTTATTTATTTCAACTATTGACAAATTATGTATATTTGATGTACAATATATGTTCATGCCGTGCCGGGGAAGTTTATTTGCAGGCACGGCTGAGTAAATTGAAATTATGCAAATTTCAATTTAATTTTCAGATGCTTGCATATTGATTAGTTGCTAAGCATTATTTTATTTGTGAGATTGACTGTAATTGATGCAGGCACGGCAGCAACGAAGTAAAGCTTTACCCACGTTCATGATTAATTTAATTAGGCAAAATGATTTAGTGGCAAAATAATTAAATTCAATTGTTAAAGAATTAAAATAAATAAACTTATGTTTTCTTATGTTCCTTATCCACGAGCGCCTTCGGCCTCGGGACAAGTTGTGATTAAAAAATATATTATATTAATAAATAAAATTTGCTTTCATTAGTGTTAATTTGTGTTAATTAGTGGTAAAATAAATTGCATTTTTTTCGTGTTTTTAGTGTCTTTCGTGGTTAAAAATATTATATTCATTCGTGGTGGAAATTATGAAAAATAAAGAATTGATAAAATTGATTGCACAGGCTTCTTATTTGAATCCTTTTTCAGAAGATCGGATAAAAGTTGACCAAAAGATTACCGGTGATGATAAAACTAAATCTCACGCGGTTCTTATTAAGAAAGTGGTTGAGATAACCAAACAAACAATCCCGAAATTAAAGAATATAAATCATTATTCCGGCGAAGAAAGGCAGGATGTTATTTATATATTTTTGTTTGATGTTTATCATAAATACAGAGAAGAATTTGATGATTTAATCTTTAAACAAATTGCAGCCGGAGATGATTCATTAAAAGTTTTATTCGCGCATTCCGTAATTTTAGATTTAATAAATTATGGTTTTTCTGAAGCGGAAGCTATAAGATATTTTTCGATTTTTTATCAGATGCGTCGCGCCTTTTACTTCATTTTTAATACATTGTCCGGTGTGAGCGAGTGTATGAGAAAATTTCACTGCAGTTTGTGGAACAACATTTTTACACACGATATCCGCTGGTACGAAAAAATTCTCTGCGCGAAATTGGAAGATTTTTCCACTTTGCTTCTCGGAGAAACAGGTACCGGTAAAGGTACGGCTGCAGCAGCAATCGGTCGATCCGGTTTCATTCTTTTCGATACTAAAACAGGAAAATTCGAAGAAAGTTTTACAAAAACATTTATTGAAATAAATTTGTCACAATTCCCGGAGACACTTATTGAATCAGAGCTTTTCGGACACAAAAGGGGTTCCTTTACAGGTGCAGTAGAATCTCACGACGGTATTTTTTCTCTTTCAAGTTCCTGTGGTTCTATTTTTCTCGATGAAATAGGTGATGTGTCAATTCCTGTTCAAATAAAATTGCTTCGGGTATTGCAGGACAGAACATTTTCCCCGGTAGGCAGTCATAAAAAATTACGATTTGACGGTAGAGTTATTGCTGCGACAAACAAATCGATTGATAAATTACGTCAGGAGGGTGTTTTTCGCGATGATTTTTTTTACAGGCTCTGCAGTGATATTATAACAGTTCCCTCTTTACGGCAGCGTATTAGTGAAAATTCTTCTGAATTAGCTTTGCTTTTAAAAAATACTGTCAGAAAAATTACAGGAACCGATTTTCCTGAAATATATGAAATCGTTTATAATACCATTTCAAAAAATTTAGAAAAAAATTATCCATGGCCCGGAAATGTGCGGGAACTCGAGCAATGCGTTCGCAGAATTCTTTTAACCAAAAGTTATCACGGTGATTTAAAGCATGTAAGCAAAGACTTAAGTAGTAAAATCATCAATACAGTTGATAATGGAAATTATGACGCTCAAACTTTAATTGCAGATTACTGCAAATTACTTTATCAACGGCATGGTACTTATCAGGATGTCGCTGAAACAACAAAACTTGACAGACGAACGGTGAAGAAATATGTGACGATGGAATAGTGGATATGGAGTGCAGGAATAATGTCGCAATAGCGACATTTACTGCGCGATTGCGGAGCAATCGAATTTATAAAATGAAAATAGAGCAAGAATTAATAATTTTTTGGAGTACACCTCATTGTTTAAAGTTAGCTGATCCGGTCTTGGTTTATCTGCCCTTTGCGAGTTTTGCGCCTTAGCGAGACAACTACTCTTTAATACATATTGTCAAATAAACACAAGTTCAGCAGCAATTTATTTTGACAAATCTATTGACAAAGTAAATTACTTATGATATAATAACTATGCTTTAATACAATATTTATGTGTGACAAAAATAGTGACAAAAACGTGGACAATAATATGGACAGAATTAAAAAAGTGATGACTCATAAATCAGGGAACTTCGTTTTTAGCCGGAAATACAATTACGAAAAACTTGCTGAATATTTAATAGAAGCAAATATTCTTAACACAACTATTAAAGATATTCCTATTTTGCCTGCTTCCATGGCTAAAATTGATGAAGAATTGATGATTCGTTCTATTTTCAGTACTGCGGCGATTGAAGGCAATCCACTATCAGAAGAAAAAGTTTCCGACATAATTCTTAAAGCAGGAGATGTGTTAAATGATAAACAGATGGAAATTCATAATTTAAAAAATCTGTATTTTGAAATTCAGCAATTACCACCAAATTTTGATTTAAGCTTAGATTTTGAAAAGACAGCTAAAACTTTTCAAAGCATAATTACGAAAAACATTAATTATTTAGACAATATTCCCGGAAAATACAGAAATCATCCTGTAAAAGTCGGCGATAAAGAGCATGGTGGAATTGACACACCACCAAAAATATTAGCTGATATTAAAATATTAATGAAGTCTTTTGCAGATTGGTATAAAACCAATTTGCCGGATGAGAATTGTTATATTAAAGCGGCTTTAGCGCATCTTTATATAGGATTGATTCATCCTTTTGGTCAGGGAAACGGGAGAACTGCGCGAGCGATTGAAGGATTAATATTACAACAACATAAAATTAAATATTTACCAAAGATGTTATCAAATTATTACTACAAGAATATTGATGAATATTATCGGGCATTTTCAAACACAATACAATCTATAAAAAATAAAGAATATGATGTCACTCCATTTCTTGAATTTGTATTAAAAGGTGTTACGGAATCCTTTTTTGAATTAAAATTAAAAGTTATGTTTTATATTAAAACACTTGCTTTACGGGATTATTATGATTATCTTCTTAATAATAAAGAAGTTAATAAGAGGCAGGAAGAATTTTTAAAAATATTATTAAACACCAATGTAAATTTTTCTTTAAAAGATTTGTATGTAAATGATATTTTTAAACTTTTGTTTTTGAAAGTCAGCGAGCGTACCGCAAGGAGAGATATAGATTCATTATTGAAACAAAAATTGCTTCTTGTTCGCGATGACGGAAAATTGCAACTTAATTTTAAAGTAATGACGGTTTAACATTATATAAATTTGTTATGCCTACGGTTTCTTTACCTTTTGTTTCTGTTAATGCTTTCAATATTATCAATATTTTCTATTCTCAAATTTGCCATACACATAAGAAAATAATAATGATAGTGGAATGCCCCATAAAATTATAATAGTTAACATTAACAAATGAAACTCACAATTGGCTGTTTTAAATTTAATACAAAATAGCACAGTAAAAAGATCAAGAACTGTAAATGCACATCCAGATAAACAAAAAGTTATTATAACAAAAAATAAACTTGTCTTTTTTAATTTTTGGTATCTTTTTATTAAAATTATTTTTGAAACTACATGCCACGAAGATGGAGGAAATAAAAAATATAGCATAAATTTTAAGGGGTTGAATTTTTTAATACCATATAATTTTGAAATTTTCTTTCTGTGTGTAATTACATAATAAGGCATATATAACAAAAATATAGCCGGTAGCCCGAAAAATAAAAATACAAAAAGAATACTCAGTATACTATCTAAATAATGATTCATTGAAAATAAGTGTTAAGTTTTATTGCTTAAATGAGAACATCGAGATTTTTCATCAAGTAAAATCCCCCTCGCCCCCTTTTTCCGATAGATCGGGATGTTCCGCTTTAGGAAAGGGGGAATTAACCCCCAAATCCATTGTGACCACTATTCGTGCATTACTTCGTTACCATCATTCCATTAATCCAAAGTATTTCGGTCGCTCCGCGGCCGCGCAGTAAATGCCGCTATCGCGTCTTTATTCCTGCACTCCATATCCATTATCCACGGTTCGCGCTGGGAACCCAGCATACGCAGGTCAAGAGCGCGGCTTACTTCATTAATCCAGCCTTATGAAATAACATGTAATCATGTTCATCCAATAATCCACCATTCCATCAATCCAATAATCCATTCTTTCACTACCTTTCACATATTTGTTTATAATCACAGTATTTGCAATTAGCAGTGGTATCCGTTTTGCAGAATTTTACTTCAAGAGGAATTTTCTCATTTATTATTGTTTTTAGTATATTTTCCACAAAAGATATTGCCTTTTCAATTTCTTCATCTTCAAATTCTATTGTTTCATATTTTATTTTTTCCGCATCAGGCGGGATGTTAAAAAAGGCGATTTCAGGTTCAAAGCCATATTTTTGAGAAAACCAAAGAGCGTAAAGGATTAATTGAACATCTTTCCATTGTTCTTTTTTCGATGCGAACACATCATTTTTTCTTTTTGCTGTACTACCGGTTTTAAAGTCAATAATTCTAAATATATTTTCGTTATTTTTTTCAATTAAATCCACAACGCCTTTTATTCTTACTTTTTCTCCATCAATTTCAAGTTCAGGAAAAATTGTATATTCCGCCATATTAGTATTTTCGTCATTTTTCATAATTTCCCAACCTGTAAAGATCCCGCGAAATGCAGGTACAAATGCTTTTAATCTTCGAACAAGATTTTCCTGCTGAATTTGAATAATAGGATTTAAGGGTTTACCGTATAATTCTATAAGAGTATTATTTAAATCCTCAATGAGCATTTGTGCTGTTGTATCGTCATTTTCTTCCGAATGAATAAATTCAATATTTTTGTAAATAATATGGTGTATTATGTTTCCGATGTCCAGTCCTTCGAGTTCGTTTGAAAAAACATCCGGAGCATATATTTTTTGTATTCTTTTTAGATAAAATTTAAACGGGCAGGTTAAATAATCATTAATCGCTGTAACGGAAAGCGAGTTTAAGAAATTAGTATTTAATTCATGATCTTTCGGGATTTCCAAAGAAGTATGCATGTTTATTGACCCAAAATGCTGGTTACAATCAGCATTTTTTATTGATTGAGTCTCCAATTCATTATTTTTTTGCTCATTTTTTTCCGGAGCATAGAATTGTTTTAAAATTTTCGCCTGATTTTCAAAATCCCGACAAAAGAAAATTTTTCCGGGTTTAAGAGGATCATTCTCCGCTGAACGTCTTCCTGCGATAAAATAAGAATTCCCGGTTTTTTCTGTAATACATTTAGTAAGATATTTATCTCTTAAAAATCTGCTGTTATAATTTGGTAAGTTAAGTTTTTCACGTAAAGAGTTCGGCAAAAAAGGATCTGCAGAAAATTTTTCCGGAACAATTCCTTCATTAAAACCGGCTACAATGATTATCGGCGAATCATCAAGCGCAATTTCCAACCAGCCGGTTATGTCAATCACCGGTCCGGTAGGTTTAGGAATAAGAGCAGTATTTTTCAAAAGGGACTGGAAGCGCAGGATTGCGGTTTTTCCGTCACAGCTTTCATTCCATGGTATTCTTGAACTAACAATTTCATCACTTAACTGCATCCATTTATCAAGCGCATCCTGATGAACGGAAATATTGTTATTGTTTGGTAAAATAAATGTAGGTGCAAATATTTTTTTAAAAACGTTGTTAATTTTGTTTGGCCAATCAATAATTTTTGATTTTATGGAAAGTGGAGAAATAATTTCCTGAAGAATAAATTCCGGAATTTGTTTTATAAGTGGATATTGTTCATCATTAAAAAAGTGAAAGGTTTTTTCATCTATAATTTCAATTTTATGTTTGCATACTTTTCGAAAAATTTTATTTGATAATTTATTGTAAAGTTCAATAGAATTTATCTTAAAATTCTTAATTATCAAATTCTCAATAAGAGGGTGATTTATAAGCTCAAAAAAAGACTCCATCTCACAACCGTCTTTTTCAAGACAATCTGCCAATGATGAAAGCAGACAGCCTGTTTCAGTTTCTTTAAAAGATATTCCCGCGGCATTATGACATTTTATTGACGCCGATTCAAGAACCTGAATCGTTGGACGATGTGTTTGTGAATCCGGCGCGGAGATTACGAAATCACCATATCCGCGGTTTTCGGTATGGTCGCTGATAATATTCAGGATTTCGTCAGCTTGTTCATTTGGAGAATTTAAGAAGCGGATAGAATTTATTTGGAAATTGATTAAATCATTTTCAAGTTTCGGGTTTGTTGTTTTAAGGAAACCGAGATCATCGAAATATTCTTTATCGCCATAAGAAATAATCGTCAGATTTTCGTTTTGAGTTTGCAATGCTTTTCCGAAAAGATTAAATGAATCAACGACATTTACAGCGAACAGATTATTGAAAACAGGTTTTGGATTTGAATCAGCGAGATTAATAGCTTTTAAAATTGCTTTATACGGATCAATTAAATTATTCTTTTCGAGTTCATTATGGTACTCCTTTTCAATTTCAGCAATTGCCAACCATCTTTTTTTCTCTTCTTCAAAATCTTCAATAAGCGGACTTCTTGATATTTGATCTATTGATAAATTTTCACCGCTTAATGTTTTGTGAAGCGGCATAATTAATTGAGCAACTCGAAAGAAATCCCGCTCTTGCGGTAATTTATTGCTTTTTACAAGAATAGAATTTATCGCTTCTTCGCATTTACCTGCTGCGTTAACCCATGCGATAGTTTGTTCTATTGTAGAAGCGATAGGAATATTCACGAATTGTTCGGCAAAAACTTTACAAAAACTTTTTGGGGTTAAAAAGATTGGTGGTGAGAGGAGAATATTTTTGTTTGTGCATTTTTCGGAAAGAATTTCGAGAAGTCTTCTTTGCGAGCGTTTACTTGAAAGAATAATAGTAAGTTCAGACAGATCAAAATAATTATTACCGGAACAATTATCGAGTATAAGATCCGCGGTTTTTTGCAAAAAAAGTTGATCGAATGTAAAAACAATAGTTTTCATTAAAATATCATAAGTTGAAATAAAATATAAAAGTCGCTAAATTATATCATAAATTATTGCAGTATTCAAATTGAATTACAAAAATTGTGCTAAACGAATGCATTTGTTGTAAATGACGTTATAAAGGTTGGTTATGTTAGATGGATGGCGCTAATCCTTTTAATAATCGCTACTTTGGACGTTTAATAAGTGTAGAAGTCCATTATATTTACGATAGAAAACACTACATCTTGACAAAATGATTTAAATAGAGTACAATATATGCAACAAAAATTTTAACGGACTCAAAAAATATGTAATTTTTATCGTGATTTATTAAACGAAAAAATAATTTGAGCCATTTATTTTTATAATCTTTAAAACCCTGGAGGTATATAATGAACAAAGGTCAATTAGTAGAAGCAATCGCAAAAGGTGCAGAACTTTCGAAAAAAGAAGCACAGGCAGCTCTTGAAGCAACACTCGCTGCAGTTCAAAAATCTTTGAAGAAAAAAGATAACGTTACGCTTATCGGTTTCGGAACATTCTCAGTTGTAAAACGCAAAGCACGCACAGGAATCAATCCTGCAACTGGCGAAAAGATCAAAATCAAAGCTAAAAACGTTGTTAAATTCAAAGCTGGCTCGAAGCTCAAAGCATCTGTATAATTGTTTCGGCTTAATTAGCAAACTTAAAATGGGATAGGATCGTAAGATTCTATCCCGTTTTTTTTGGAATTGATTTCTTTTGGAGTGCATTAATATTGCCACGTCAAAACCATTACAAAATTCACGTGGCATTTAATGCGGCTTTTCGATTGTACTCAATCGAAAAGAAAAAACAAGTATGCAATCTTATTTATTCTCCGGTCTTTATAAAATATTGTTTTGCACAATGTAATGCAAATAAACGCCAAATTTTGTTAATTTTCTCACATCATTTGGAAAATAATTTTGGGCTACCAACCCAAAGCAAGGAACCAGGCATACGCCGGTCACGTGCTTTGGTTACTATAAATAATTAATGAGTATGCGTGTGCCCTTTTTTATGGTCAAGCGCGTGAAGAAGCCATTTTATCCATTCATCAACACCTTCCCCTGTTACGCTAGACAAAGTAATAACAGGTAATCCGGGATGAATCTGCCACGCTCCTTCTTTACATCTTTCAACATCAAACTGCACATAAGGCAGAAGGTCGGTTTTTGTAATTAGCATTAAACTTGCCGAGGCGAAAGCGGCGGGATATTTTTCCGGCTTGTCATCCCCTTCTGTTACGCTTATAGAAACAACTTTAGCATCTTCGCCAAGGTCAAACGCAGACGGGCAGACAAGATTACCGACATTTTCAATAATAATAATATCAGAGGAATCAAACGGTTTATTTGCCAGCATATTTTTTACAGATTGAGCATCGAGGTGGCACGCACCGCCTGTATTTAGCTGCGAAACAGGGATATTGAGTTTTCTAAGTCTTTCCGCGTCATATCGTGTTTGAACATCCCCTTCAATAACCGCAAGTGAATATTCGTTCATAATTTTCGGTAAAGACTTTTCGAGAAGAGTTGTTTTTCCCGATCCCGGCGAGCTAAGCATATTGATCATCAAAGCTTTCCGTGCAGCAAGTTCATCACGAATTCCCGCGGCAATGTTATCATTTTTAGCGAGAACATTTTCTTCTATTATTATTTCGCGTTTAACGGGTTGAGAATTATTAGCGTTTTCGCATCCACATTCTTCACACATTTTATCACCTGTTTTAAATTATTTAATATTAATTTTTAAAGACAGTTAATTTTAACAAAATGAACTTTTTAAGTCAAAGCGAATTATGTAAAAAAAATAAGAATATGATATAATAATACAAGTCAAACAATAAATAACAATAACCTTTATAAAAAAATGAACATTCTTGATTCAATTGGAAACACTCCTTTGGTTAAACTTAATAAGTTATCAAAAAATTTATTTGCCGATATTTTAGTTAAACTTGAGTCGAGGAATCCAATGGGGAGCGTCAAAGACAGAATTGCTCTCGCTATGATTGAAACAGCCGAAAAAGACGGCTCGCTTCAATCAGGAGCAACAATTATTGAGCCGACAAGCGGAAATACGGGAATTGGTTTGGCTTTTATTTCAGCGGTTAAAGGATATAAACTAATTCTTACAATGCCGGAAACAATGAGTATTGAGCGACGTAAACTTCTTGAAATTATGGGAGCCGAACTTGTACTTACTCCAGGCGATAAAGGGATGAAAGGAGCAATTGACGAAGCGGAAAAGCTTGCAAAAGAAATTCCCGGTTCTTATATTCCGCAACAGTTTAACAATCCGGCAAATCCGGCTGTTCATTACGCGACTACTGCTAAAGAAATCTGGTGCGATACAAATGGTAATGTTGATATTTTTGTTGCAGGGGTTGGGACCGGTGGAACAATTACCGGAATAGGAAATTTTTTAAAAGAACAAAATCCAAATATTAAAATCATTGCTGTAGAACCGAAAGGTTCTGCTGTTATTTCAGGAGAAGAAGCCGGACCTCATAAAATTCAAGGAATTGGCGCA
>JAUVKG010000378.1 GCA_030596365.1 Chlamydiota bacterium
CAGCAATTGCCGAGGAGAGTTGTTGAAAGAAAGTTGTCATAGTAGTTTTAAGGTTACGCGCTTTGCGCATTTAAGGTTGTCCCGATAAATCGGAACTTAAGGTTGCCCGTTTCACGGGCTTAAGGTTTTAAGATAATTCATTAATCCTGAAATTCCTCCTGAAATATGTTTGGCACGCATTCTTCTGTTTTGCGCAATTTCATTAGAAATATACAGTAAATCTTCAAATTTATCAACTTTATTCATCAATATTACAAGGTTGCAAGGTCATAAGGTTGCAAGGTCATAAGGTTGCAAGGTTGCAAGGTTACAAGGTTTTAAACCTTAAGCGAGCGAAGCGAGCAACCTTCAAACCTTAGATGAGCGAAGCGAATGACCTTAAGGGAGCAAAGCGACCAACCTTAAGTCCCGATTCATCGGGACAACCTTCAAACTTAACAAAGTTCTTCTTTCGCTGCTTTTGAGAGTTCTTTTAAAGCTTTTGCAACTTTTGAATGGTCTTCTCCCTCAACAAGCAGTCGAAGTTTATTTTCAGTTCCTGAATAACGGATAATAATTCTGCCTTTATTCCCGAATTGTACTTCAAATTTTTTCTTTACTTCCTGCAATTTAGGAAGTTTATCGAGCGGGATTTTTTCTTTAACAAGTATGTTTTCACCGGCAGAAGGATATTTTGCTATGTCTTTTATTAATCTGCTAAGCGAAATTCCTCTTTGACGCATAACCGCAAGAACCTGCAGTGCGGCCATCATTCCGTCACCGGTAGTATTAACTTCATGAACAATAATATGTCCACATGATTCTCCGCCAAGTTCCACACCATTTTCTTTCATAGTATAAATTACGTTTCTATCGCCAACATCACATCGAATAACGTTAATGCCTTTTTTTTGAAGATATTTTTCCACGCCGAGATTTCCAACTAACGTTGTAACAATAGAATCGTTGGGAAGTTTACCACGCGCCTTCCAGTCTTCAGCAATAATTGCAAGAATAAGATCACCATCAACTTCACGCGCACTTTCGTCTGCCATAATGACTCTATCCGCGTCGCCATCAACAGCAATTCCAACATCAGCGTGATGTTCAATTACAGCTTTTCTTATTTCTTCGGGATGAGTACTCCCGCATTTTTCATTTATGTTTGTGCCGTTCGGTTCATCATTATAAACAATAACTTCTGCTCCAAGTTCGCGAAGAACACATGGCGCGGTTTTGTATGCCGCTCCATTAGCGCAGTCAACAACAATTCTCATTCCATCCAAGGTCATTCCTTTCGGAATACTTTGCTTTGTAAATTCAACGTATCTGCCGAGTGCGTCATCAATGCGGTATGCTTTACCGACATCGGTTTTTGTAGGTCTGATGGAATCAAGTTCACCTGAAGAGATAAGTGATTCCATTTCTTCCTCAATTTTTTTACTTAGTTTATATCCATCAGCTCCAAAAAACTTAATTCCATTATCCTGATACGCATTATGTGACGCCGAAATTACTATCCCGGCATCCGCACGCAGGCTTCTTGTAATAAATGAAACGCCCGGAGTCGGCAGCGGACCAACGAGAAGCGTATCAACGCCCATTGAACAGATACCCGCGACCAGGGCGTTTTCAACCATATAGCACGAGAGGCGTGTGTCTTTTCCAATAACGATTCTGTGCCGCCGTTTATCTTTTTTAAAAACGTAAGCTGCTGCCCGGCCAAGTTTCAATGCGGTTTCAACCGTCATAGGTTCAATATTAGCGATACCTCTTACGCCGTCTGTTCCAAATATTTTTTTAGGTTTATTCATTTTTCACACAGTTGAATTAAAAAGTGTTTGGTTAGTTTAGTGTCTGAATGAAAACATATTTCTACTCAGACAAGTTGGATTATACCATTTTCCCTGCTTCCTCTCAAGTGCGTAAAACAAATTTGTTTTTTTGAAAACAAATTTCCTCTTTGTTTTGGTATAATATATATTGAAAAGCAAAGAATATTTTACCACATAAGTTACATAAGAATACATAAGGAAATTAATAAAACTTATATGACCTTATGTCCCTTAAGTGGTTCAAAGAAATTAATTAACTTAACCCGGAGCACAAAATGAAAACTTTATTCCTCTCTCTTTCGGTAATTCTTCTTATCAGCGTTTGCAATGCTGATACATCAGCCGTACCGAAAGTGAAAAACGATAGCGTTTCCACTGCCACATCAACTCTTGCCGATCAGAAAAAAATTGCCGTTACAATCTATAACGCGGGATTTGGTGTTGTACGTGATGAGCGTGAAATTACTTTGCCAACCGGAATTGTAGATTTAAAATTCATGGAAGTCGCAAGCCAAATCCAACCGGAAACTGTTCAGATCAACCCGGTTACCGCGGGAAATAAATTACTCGTTCTTGAACAAAATTATGAATACGATTTAATGTCGCCGGCAAAACTTATGGAAAAATATGTCGGTAAAAAAGTTATCCTGATTCAACGGAATGATTATCAAGGCGAACGGATACCTGTGCAAGCAACATTAATAAGTTATAACAATCATCAGCCAATTTATAAAATCGGAGATAAAATCGTTATTAACCGCGGGACCGAAGAAGTAGAATTACCCTCAATTCCGGAAAATCTTGTTTCCGAGCCGACACTTGTCTGGAAACTTGAAAACCTTTATCCGAAAAAACAGGAAATTGTCGCTAATTATATGACACGAGGAATGAGATGGAACGCCGATTACGTTGCCGTGTTGTCCGCAGACGACAAAAAATGCGGATTGAACGGCTGGGTTACAATCGACAATAATTGCGGTGCGACATTCAATAACGCGCAATTAAAACTTGTTGCCGGAGATGTTCAAAAAGTACAGCCTCCAAAAAGCGCGCGAAAATACAATCTGATGGCAATGGAATCTGCAGCTGTGGATAGATCAGGATTTGTTCAGGAAAGTTTATTCGAGTATCATATGTACACTTTGGAACGGCCATCAACATTAAAACAAAATCAGAAGAAACAAATTTCTTTGCTTGAGGCCCGCGGAATTGATGTTACAAAAATTTTCCGCTGCATAGGTCAGAATTATTACTACAGAAGCCGTCGTGGTGATATGATGAAAAATATAAAAATCGGCGTTTTTATTTCTTTTATGAACAGCAAAACAAATAATCTCGGCATGCCGCTCCCTAAAGGAACTGTAAGAGTTTATAAAGCTGATTCTTCAGGTAATAATCAATTCATCGGTGAAGACAGAATTG
>JAUVKG010000006.1 GCA_030596365.1 Chlamydiota bacterium
CCTTCGTAATGAATAACGTCATATTCACTTGAATAAACATCGTTTGATATAGAAGAATTAGGTTTGATGAAAATTACAGGTTCTTTTGGAACTTCATCATTAAGTTCCTCTATATGCTCGATATAATTTTTACCTATACAAACAATTTTAGAAGGACAAATATTTTCGTTATTAAATTTAACAGCTTTCATATTTTCTCACTATTTTGACACTAATTTCACAAAATTTTCAACCACGAATAGACACAAATAAACACGAATTTTTTCAATAATTATTAAACAAAAATCTTTTACGACAGAATCATGGTCGACAGAATCATTAAAAATATAGAAAATTTTTTTGAAAAATATTGTTATAATCGACCAATAACCAAAAAAAATATGAACATGAGTACAGTGTTACTTCGTTGCTGTCAACCATGATTCTGTCGAAATAAAAAAATTATTAACCATATTTTTTCAAATTCATTTTATTTGGTATTTCTTATACTAAAACTATTTTATCTTCTTTAGTTATAATCATACATAAAAACTGATATTCTTTACCATAACATGCTTCATAATAATGATTTACTCCGGCGGGGATGTATATAAAATCACCTTGTTTTGCGTGATAAACTTCATTGCCGACTACAACTTTTGCTTCACCACTAAGTACATATTGTTGATGATGTATCTCGTTTGTATGATTTGGTATACTCCCACCTGATTGGATTGTAACTTTTCTAACTATGAAATCCTTTTCATTTTCCGGTGAAAGCACAGCCATAGCAGCTTTATCAGTTTTTGGCATTTCATTTTCTTGATAATCGTTGCTGTTTTTGCAATACATTTTTAATCCTTTGTTTTCTTTAAATGATTTTGTTATAATTCATCAAAACTTCTGGTTATTGATTGTTTATTGGGGTAAAAATCCATTTTGCATTTTGCTCCGCTAATTTCAAAAGTTATTTTACGGCCAAGTGGTTGGAGTTTCTTAAGAGGGATTTTTATTTCAGAGTGCCATTCTATGCTTCCATTTGCGTAATTGAAAGAAATCACTGCAAAACTAATGTCATACTCACCTCTAACATAGTCCAATACATTTGATTTACTTGGTATAGCAGAGAATGGCCAGGAATATGCCGTTCCGTCCGACAAGATGCTAACATTTATAACGGTATTATTATCTGATAGAACTTTCAAAGAAAAATAGTCTATTGGCGCTTTCGCCTCCTTAGCTTGAAAAGATTTTTTGTTTAAATTAGTTGAACAAATAGATCCTAAAAAGTATGGGGAAATCCTTTTTCCGAAATCAGGGCGATAATCAGTTTCAATTGACAGATATAACCAGTCGGCATCATACATACATTCTACATAATGACGGTCATACGTTTTTTTACCAATTTTATATCGTATAGATGAGCCGCGATTACATGTCACCCATTCATTAGGATTTTGTTCAGAGTCAATAAGCACTTTATTCTTGGTGAAGTAGCAGAAGATTGGAGAACCTATAGCAACTGGTTGTGAAGAATGCGCTGTGCCCCCTGTGAGCATGCAGAATATTATGTAGAACAAAACGCGTGAATTTATGTTAATCATGTTTTTCTCCTTTTTTATGTTTTCTGGATTCTTTGATATAATTCCAGTGTGAATTATAAATTCCCATTAATTTTTCTTTTGAAATCGTGCTAAAAAAATCGTGTTTCCACGCACAACTTCTTGCACCTGCAAAGATAAGCTTTTTGTCCCGGGCAACGATAGTAATGCCCGTAAAAGCACCGGGTTCGTTGTAATAAAGGAATGTATATGATTTCCAATGTTTTATACTAATAGGTTTCTTAACTTTATAAACGTTTTCAAGTGTTTGTCCTGCATAAATACGCCGCAGAGCTAAATCTTTCCATACAGAGTTACATTCCAGATGCATCCCAATATATGCAATTACATCTTTTTCACTGTGGATGCCAAAATACCACGAAACAAAACCAACTACGACAAATAGGCTAATTAAAATATAGCAGATAATTCTGAGCCAAAGTTTTTTTGGAAACCATTTCATATTTTTTTCATCCCTTTCAGGGAAGTTTTGGGGTGGCATTCATATATCACAGGGTAGCGTATAACGCAACCCTGTGCTGGCTTATTTAAGTCCTTCGGACTAAAATCCATAATTTGTGTGCAATGTGTTACTAATAACTAATAACTAATAACTAATAACTACTTCCCAATTCCAAGTGCTTCTTTCATCGCTTCTGTTACGTCTTTGCATCCAACAAGCTCAACTCCCTCCCATTTAATTCTTGACTTACCTTTTTCTCTAAAAGTTTTTAAATTGTGCGCGGGTAAAATACATTTCTTGAATCCTAACCGCTTGGCTTCCATAACCCGCCGCTCGATCTGACTGACCGCACGTACTTCTCCTCCAAGCCCGACTTCGCCAAGAACAATTGTATCATCAGCAACAGGTTTATCATAAAAACTTGACGCAATAGCCGCAACACAGGCGAGATCAAGTCCGGGTTCTGTTACTTTAACTCCACCGGCAAGATTTACAAAAACGTCCTGAGTGTTTACTGTCAGTCCGACACGTTTTTCTAAAACAGCAAGCAGCATTGTTATACGATTAACATCAACGCCAACAGCTCTTCTTGCAGGCGAACCAAAAGGAGATGTCGCGACAAGCGCCTGGACTTCGAGCAGCAGCGGGCGGGTACCTTCAAGTGCTGACCCAACAACAGATCCGCTCCGTTGTTTTTGTCGTTGCGCGAGAAAAATAGCGGATGGATTTGGTACTTCTTCGAGGCCGTGGCCTGTCATTTCAAATACGCCGATTTCATCTGTAGAGCCAAAGCGATTTTTTACAGCGCGTAAAATTCTATAAACATTATGCCTTGCGCCCTCAAAATATAAAACAGTGTCAACTAGATGCTCAACCACTCTTGGCCCGGCGATTGAACCTGATTTTGTTACGTGTCCAACGAGCATAACCGCGATATGATTTATTTTTGCGAAACGAACTAATTCAGCAGCGCATTCACGAACCTGAGTAACACTACCGGGTGCGCTGGACAATTCCTCATTAAACATAACTTGAATTGAATCGATAAGCAGGAGTGCCGGTTTTATTTTATTAGCTTCCGCAAGAACGTTTTTAATATTTGTATCGGGAAGAATATAAATTTCAGGATTTTCAACATTAAGTCTGTGTGAACGTAATTTTGTTTGTGCAGCCGATTCTTCACCGCTAACATAAAGTACCGTCATTTCTTTTGTTGCAAATCCCTGAGCAGCCTGAAGAATAATTGTTGATTTTCCAATTCCGGGATCTCCGCCGACAAGAGTTACCTGCCCCGGCACGACTCCTCCACCGAGTATTCTGTCGAACTCATCAATTCCTGTTTTACGCCGTTCGCTTGAAGTAAGTTCAACATTCATTATAGAAATTGCATGTTCGTAAGCTGAGCTTTGAGTTATTCCGCCGGGACGTGCGTTAACTATTTCTTCAGCTAAAGTATTCCATTGTCCGCAAGCGGAACATTTTCCTTCCCATTTAGGGCTGGTATTACCACATTCCTGACAAACGTATTGTATTTTTTGTTTAGCCATGTCGTGCCGATTATTGTTAATTTTTAGGCGCTCGGAGGAAATTGAAATCAGCTGTCGCAAATTTCAATTTATTTTCCGCGCGTTTGATAGTAATTTTATTTTTAAGCTTTCTTTACCACTAATGAACATGAATGCCACTAATTAATTTTATTTATATTGCAATTGTTTTAAATTACGACTGTGCTTTAAGGCACATTATTCATTGCTGTTAATAAAAATCATTTTCATTTTACGGACAACGGTCCTCGGCCTACCGACCACCGCCCGACATTCGCCGGGTGCTTTGCAAATACCGAATACCGAATACTGATTACCTTTTCGACAATGTCGGAATCCGGCCTCACCGAGACCGGCTACAGCCGATAACGAATTACGGATCACGGACCACGGATTACGGACAACGGTCCTCGGCCTACCGACCACTGAATACTGAATACTGATTACCTTTTCAACAATGTCGGAATCCGGTCTCGCCGAGACCGGCATTATTTTCCATGTTCGCTGTTCCATAGGAGTGTTTGTAATCTTCCTCCGAACCGAACGTTATTATTACAGCAAAACGGAACCAGCCATGCTGCACCGCGAATATGTTTCTCTCTTGTAGCTGCATTAGGCATAAGGAAAATATTTTCTTTTTCGATGTCAAAATTTTCAATTCTTTTCAATGCGTCTAATGCTTCTTCAATTGATCCAACAACGATTTTAATTTGTTTTTTACATTTTTTAGAAAGATTTTTCTTTATAATTTCTTCTTCCCAGCACTGATATAATTTTGGACTTAACGACAATAAATGTGGATTGCAATCGACAAAGATTGTTGAATTGGTCTCAATAGTTATTTTTTTATTTAAAGAATTAAGTTCATTGCATAAAACTTTTAATTCTTCAGGATAAATTGTTGGTTCGCCACCTGTTATTACCACATGCTCAACATCGTATTTTTGTACTTCGTCAACGATTGAAGAAATAGGCATCTCATTGCCATCCTCCTGTGATTTGGCGTAAGCGCTGTCGCACCACGGACAATCCAAGTTGCATCCTGCAACGCGTATAAACATTGAAGGAATTCCTGTATAAATTCCTTCACCCTGAACTGACAAGAACATTTCATTAATTATCATTATTTCACCTTTATCAATTAACTGTGTATTACAATGTATAAATTTTACGTTTTTTCTTAAATCTTGTCAATAGAATAATTGAATGATGGAATGGTGGAATGGTGGATTGATGGAATGATGGAATGATGGAATGATGGAAGAACCACCCCGCCCTGTCGGGCACCCCTCCTTAACACACCCCGTCGCTTCGCGCCACCCCTCTCAAGAGGGGATTAGGAGGGGACTGAGGTTTGGATATTTCTATCCGGTTCTGTCAAATAAGACATGGAAAAAATGAAAAAGGACGGTTAGCCAAAATGTGGCAAAGCCACAAAGGCATTTAGCCCTGAGTTCTTTAGCCCGAAGGATTTCGGGTCAACGTGGGGTACATGAATTTCCTATCATTATCCGCGACAAAAATTCCTCAATCTTGTCGCGGAAAAAAGATGGTTAAACGCTGTCCCCGTGCTAAAGCACGGGGCTAATCGCTATAACCACTTTGCGGTAAAAAATAGCAAACCCGAGTTATGCACAATTTTAATTTATTCCGACGAGCTTTCAAATTGCCCATTCTCATAAATTAGAATTCTGTCTATTATATTTGACAGAACCTTCTATCCCTTCAGGATACTATATAGGTTGTTAAATTCATCCTTGGTTATGACCATGAGAACTCTAAACCATAATTGAATTTTAAAAAATTCAATTATTTGATACACTATATCCCTATGAATAAAAATAAAAAAATGATTTTTGGTGGGAAGCGTGAGCTGCTGAAAGTTGCCTGGCCTTTAATTATGTCCACGGCTTCTTATTCAATTATGCACTTTTTTGATCGTGTGATGTTGACACGTTATAGCGATACAACTGCCGCTGCGGCAACCGGAGCGGGAATACTTGCTTTTGCGCTGTTAAGTTTGTTTCTTGGAATAGCAGGTTATACAACAACTTTTGTTTCACAATACCACGGTTCAGGTGACAAAAATATGTGTGCAAGAAGTTTTTGGCACGGTGTTTATTTTTCTTTAGCATGCGGAATTTTATACCCTTTCGTCATGCGGCCGGCCGGGATGCAGATTTTCAATTTTATGAATCACGATCCGGATGTTCTGAACGCAGAAAAGGTATATTTTGGAACGCTTGCTTTTGGAGCAATTTTCCCTCTTTTAAGTAATTCTATTTCAGCTTTCTTCAGCGGTCGTGGAAAAACCAAAGTGATAATGTGGGTAACTATATCTATTGCCGGTATAAATATTTTTTTAAATTACTGCCTTATTTTCGGAAGACTCGGTGCGCCCGAACTAGGGATCAGAGGAGCAGCTATAGCAACGGTTTTTTCATCATTTTGCGGAATGGTTTTGTACACGATATTAATTTTCAGAAAGAAAATCCGCAAGGAATATAATATTTTTGGTAATACAGCTTTTAGATGGTCAACTTTAAAAAATCTCATAAAATATGGAGGACCATCAGGAATTAGTTTCAGTCTCGATATTATGGCGTTCTCGATTTTCGTTCTTCTTATCGGCCATGTTGGCAGGGTTCAACTGATAGCTTCAAATATAGCGTTAACGATTAACACGTTATCATTTCTTCCAATGCTTGGATTTTCTATGGCAACGACAATACTTGTTGGAAAATACATGGGAAAGGGAGATAAAAAAGCAGCTGAAAGATCCGCTTATTCAGGTGTTAAATGTGCCGCAGTTTATATGATATTTATGGGATTTCTTTTTGTTCTGGCGCCTAATTTATTTTTCTGGTTTTTTAAAGGTAAAGGTATAAATCCTTCAACGTTCAATGAAATCTTTTATTACGGTAAATGGCTGTTGGTTATGCTTGCTTTTCTCGGAGTGTTTGACGCAGTAAATGTAACTTTCAGCGGTGCACTAAAAGGTGCGGGAGATACCTGGTTTACAATGTGGATCAGCGTTCTTACGTCCTGGTTATTATTTGCGCCGGCGGTATATTTAGTAACAGATGTTTTTAAAGCCGGTATTTTCTGGGCGTGGGGTTGTTTTGTGATTTATGTTGCTTTACTTGCTCTTTTTTACTGGATAAGATTTTCTCTCGGCAGATGGAAAGATATTGATATTAAAGAAAAAAAAGCACCTCCTCCTCCGATAATTTCAGAAGTTGCTGCTGAAACTCAGATTATTGAGAATTGATATCGGTGATCCGTGGACACAATGGACACAATGGACACAATGGACACGGCACCACTCCACCACTCCACCACTCCATTACTCCATTACTCCATTACTCCATTACTCCACTCTTCCGTTATTCTATCATTTCGCGTTGATTTTTCAGAAATTTAATTGGAGTTATACCGATAATTTCTTTAAATTTCCGGCTAAAATAGCTGCTGTTATCAAATCCTACAGCGATAGAAGCATCGATAACATGAATATGACTATCACTAACCATCATTTCAGCTGCTTGTTCAATTCGTAGTCGAATCAAATAATCTTTGGGCGAAAGACCTGTTAAATATTTGAAAGAATGCCGGAAAGCGCTTACCCCTAAATTCACTTTTCTTGCCAGATCGGTCATTAGAATCGGCTTATTGTAATTTTGTTCCATGAATGTTATTGCTGAACTTAGATGAACAAGTGATTTAGGTTTTGCGGATGTAGTTTCTGAATAGTAGCGACACATAAGAATAATCAGTATTGAGAGAAGATTTTCTATAAATGAACGATAACCGGGACGTTTAGAATCCTGTTCTTCTTTCATTCGAGTAAGCAAATGGGCTGCATTGTTTAATTGTTCAGTATTAAGATGTAGTTTAGATTTAAATTTATGTTTTTTTATGTACCGTGGTTCGTGAACAAAGAGGGTTTGAAATCCGGGGAGTTCTGAGAATTCTTTATTAAGCGAATTAAATAATTCTTCCGAATAAAGAACCATTTTTAAATGTAAATTGTTAGTCTCATCAAATCCATGGAAATGATTGCCGCGTAAAACAAATACATCGCCGCGAATTAACGGATAACTCTCATTATCAACTTCATGAATTGCTGAACCGCCAAACACGAAGACAAGCTCATTATGTTCATGCGAATGAACTTCAAGAGCTATTTGATCTCTCTCGATTTGGATATAGCATCCGGGGATTTTAGCTGACCAGTATTTAAACCGTTTCATAATGCCGTGCCGATTATAGTTAAGTTGCAGGCACTCGGAGGAAATTTGTTCCGATACGCTTTGCTAATCGGAACAAATTTATTTTTCAAGTGTTTGATTTACCATAATTGAAATTTGCTTAAGCGAACTTCAATTAAATTATATAATTTATATTGATTTAATGCAATGACCGGCGATTTGTGTTAAAAAAAAGCCGATTTGTTATTAAAACAAAGAATCTATTTATTATTGATATTAATTTGATGTAATGTCCGGCGATTTGTGTTAAAAAAAAACCGATTTGTTGTTGAAACGTCCTGTTTAAATAGTATATAATAGCTGCGGCAAGTGAAAAATTACATTCTAACTAACTAACTAACTAACTAACAAACAAAGAAACTAATAAACAAAGGAGGTCAATAGTCGCATACAATTTTTTCCCTAATCATTATAAACAGATAAAATACATGAATTTGTATTATTATCTAAGGGTTTATTTTTAAGTAGACCCTTAAACCTAACCTATTAAACAAAAAGGAGCAAACAATGAAAAAACAATTTAAACTATTTATAACAGCAATTATTGCTGTAACTATGTGCTCAGTGCTTTTGGCTGCTGATGGTATATGGACAGCAACCGCTAACGGCAATTGGTCGGATGGTGGTAACTGGGACGGCGGAATTGTAGCTGGAGGCTCTGGTGCCACCGCTGAGTTCACGAACGCCATACCAGGAACAGTAGACTGTGTTATTGACACTGCTACTACTATCGGCAACATAAATTTTGCTGATGGTGATGCTGTACCGAACAACCGCGATCTGGAACCAGGGAATATTCTTACTCTTGCAGGCGGCTCAACAATTAATGCGGATGCCAGTGTTGCTCAGTCTAATATCAAATGTGTTCTGGACGGTACTGAAGGTTTTACTTTGACAGGCGATGGTATTGTCAATATCGGTAATACAAGCAATCTTATCAGTGGAACCGTTACTCTTAACACTACTACGACAGTTAAAGGCAACCATAAAGACGCTTTTATGAATGCGGATTTAGTTGTAGGCACTTCGCAGGTTGAATCAAGAAAGAATGAATTCAATGCTAAAACTATAACTGTAAATAACACCGGAATTCTTGATTTATTTCAAACTGATGCTGCCGGTTTTCCGGTAAAAGTTCAGGCAGACAGCATAACCGTCAATAATGGTGGAACACTTGGTGCAGGCAATGATCCTGCCGCCCCACTTGTCGGCGAATCTTTTGAATTGCTTTCACCTTCCATTACCATTAATTCCGGCGGAAGAATAAAAGTAATTGCACCGAACGCAAAATCTGTAGGTGGCAGTAACATAACAGTTCTCGCCGGTGGGGAAGTAGGATTTTTTAATAACAATCAAACCTATACCCTCAATAATCCGCTGGTACTGGATGGCTGGGGTATTGCTCCCAGTCTTGGTGCGCTTACGGTTCAGGGCCTTAACAATCTTACTAATAATGGTCCCATTACTCTGACAGGCAATACGCGAATCGGCATGTGGGGTGGTGGTGATAATTATATGGTTATGAACGGCCCCATTTCAGGAGGAGGACCTTGTATTCTGCTCGCCCAGGCAGGCCATCCTACTCATATCAGAAGATTTGAACTCCACGCTGCCAATACCTATACCGGAGACTCAAAGATTGAAGGCTTTGCGTGTCAGAATATTACAACACTCTTTGGTAATCAGCGTCTTCCACACACGCCGCTTACACTACAGATTCATAATTGGTCAAGTGATACGGCTAGTACTTTTGATTTGAATGGTTATACCCAGGAAGTTATTACCTTGACTGTAGCTCCCGGCTTAGGCGGAGATCTGATTAAGATTATAGGCGGTGGTGAGTTGAGAGTTACCAGTAACAATGTTGATGTTATAGCCGGCAATTTTGAAATTAGTAACGTTTCGCTTATAGCCAACAAGTATATATTAGTGCGCTCCGGTAACAAGATGACGGTATCGAACGCTTATATCTATTGCGGACTGGAACTCATGCCGGGAATTGCCGCAAGTCCGGGAACAGTTGTTCTTGATAATGGCGCGGAAGCGAATGTTTTTGTTACACGCGTTGGAATTGATCCTTCAGTAGAAGCGAATGATGTTGGCATTTACTACTTGAAATCCGGTTCAATACTCAAGACAGCGGCAGCGCAGAACTCCGGTGGAGGAGCCAGCGGTTTAGGTTTCGGTTCTGCTATTTATTATGATGGCGGAACTCTGTCAGACGGTTTATGGAATGATTGGAGCGGCAGTTACGCTGATTGGATTAGACAAGGATTTTCCAATGTCGTCCAACTTGGCGGCGCGAAAATTGAAATTAATAATGTGAATGGCAGAGCGATTCTTGTTCCGTTTATACACGATCCTGCCCTTGGTGGAACACCTGATGGCGGTTTGACAAAACTCGGAGCAGGTACATTGACACTTAACGCTGTCAGTACCTATACCGGTCCGACAGTTATTTCGGAAGGCAAACTCATCGTTGACGGTGATATATCAGCCAGTAGTGGTATTACATTAGCTTCGAGTGCGGCTATCGGTGGATCTGGAACTGTAGGTGCTTTAACTATTCCTGATGGCGCAACAATTTCTCCGGGCGCAAGCATCGGAACATTAAGTTCAGGTAGTATTACTATGGAATCCGGAAGTGAATATGACTGGGAAGTAGGTGATCCTGTTTCTGCAGATTTGCTTGATGTTACAGGCACATTTTCAATCCCTATCGCAGGAATGACAGTAAATGCTATTGCTGCAGGTTCTCCCGGTGGTACTTATACACTTGTTCAAACAACAGGTGGAATAATTGGGAATCCAAATGATATTACAATGAATTATATTGGTACATTATCCGGTTCTGCAGCGTACGTTTCAGGCAATGATCTTTTAGCTGATGTTGTTCCTGAACCTGCGACACTTGGCTTGCTTGCTATTCTTGGATTAGCATTTCTGCGCAGGAAATAAGAAGAGAAGGATTAGTGGATTGCTGGAATACCACCCCGCCCTTTGGGCACCCCTCCTAAGACAGGAGGGGAATTTATGGAATGATGGAAAATCCAAAATCACCTAACGAAGTAACGTGCTATTTCTCGTTCATCCAGTCCTTTAGAGTTAAAATCAACCGTTCTCCTTTGGTTTGATTGAAAGCAGCGGCGGCATTTGCTGTCGCTGCTTTATTATAAAGTAAAGTAAGCTTCCAGCTTACAAAATAACAAACAATCATAAACATAACAAAAACATGCTAAATTTATTTTGCGATTTTTAAAAATTGCAAGAGAAATTTCCTGACTAACTAACAAAAAAACTAACCCAAAAACAAAACTAACATCATGAAAAAACAAATCATCTTTTTAACTGCCGCGTTATCAATTTTTCTGGTGACTTTCGTTAAAGCGGAAACAGTTCTCCAGGATACATTTAACAATATCTCTTCTGTCGGTGATGTTAATACCGAGACCAATGCGGTCGGCAGACAGTTCGGCACGCTTGCGCCTATAGATTATGCGATTAAAGATGTTGTTGGAACAATAACGGAAGTTGGCAGTGCGGCTACATATCCTGATCAGCTTACATTTATTGAAAGTCAGGCTGCGTGCAGCCCGAATGACACCTTCATGGAATCCGACAATTATACAGTTGAATTTGATGTCATAAAACCACCGCAAGCGGCCGGCGGATGGTGGTTATCTGTTTCAATAGGCAGAGACAGCCAAAACTTATGGGTTAATCAACTCAGCGGAATGGGAGTTATTTTAAGAGGAGGAGCTGCATGCGGTATTTTTGATGACGGAGTACATCAGGGAGAATTCCCGGTGGCAGCGATGCTTAATCCGCCCTATCATGTTCTTGTCTCATATTCAATGGAAGACAGTTCAAGCGCTACAGCCGCTATTTTTATTAATGGTCAGCCTACCAGACTTGGAGCTGTTGTAAGCAATGGTACAGGTAATCCTTTCATCTATAGAGGCAATTCCGGATTTGACAATAATTATATCGGATTGTTCAATTTGGATGGTGGAAGTACGTCTGTTGTAGATAATTTTACAATCACTGCTACAAAATCCAAGTTTTTTGAATATGACTGGACAGATGATGCGAGTTCAAAGATTTCTTCCGGTAAAACTTATACGCATACAATTAGTCTTGGAGCTGATTCCAATATTGAAATCAATGGAGTGAATTTTACCGGCAGCAGTTCAAATTATAACGGCACAGGCTGGTCAATGATAAATGGTTTTGGAAATAATAATTTCCAGACACTTTCTGTCGGCGGAACGACAATAAGCGGTGATAGTGCAAATCTTGTCAGTGATTTTATTTACGAAGGTTACGCGCAGTCAAGCGCGATAATTTTATCGAATCTTGTTGGCGGACAAACTTACGCATTCACACTTTATAATCGCGGTTATGGAGCGGGATTACGCGAATCTTTTTTCGCTCCCGGAGATAGTGAATCAGCCATGGTAATACTTAATCAAAATGTTTCCGGTTCTTCCGGCAAACTTGTAAAATATTATTATACAGCGCCATCAAACGGTGTCTTTTCTATGGCTTTGTCAACAGCAGTTAATGCCGGATGGCATTATTATGCTTTCAGCAATGAAGAATCCGCCGGACCGCCTGTGGGTAATATTTCAGCTTCACAGGGGACTTATTCAGATAAAATTGCTGTAACCTGGGATAATGTTGACGGCGCGGACAATTATCAAGTCTATCGAAACACAACTGCAGACAGCAGTACTGCTGTTACTATTTCTCCGGAATTAACGACCAACGCTTTTGATGATACAACAGCAACAGTTAATCTCGATTATTATTATTGGGTAAAAGCCGGGAACACAAACGGATGGAGTGAATTCGGAGATTACGCTATGGGATTCAGCACTGATTCAACCGGTCCGGATACACCTGTAAATCAACTTCCTGTTGATGACGCAATGGTTGATTTTCCGGTAACTTTAGAAGGATCGGCATATTCTGATCCGGGCAGTTGGTCAATGATTTCAATTCAGTGGCAGATAGATGACAAAATTAATTTCAGCTCTACGACTTGGGACACCGGCGAAATAAATACCAATGCTACAAGCATTGAAGTACCGACTTCAGTACTTGGCTTAACAAATTATTGGAGAGTAAGGTATAGAAATGATAAAAATGCCTGGAGCGAATGGTCGGTTCCAACAAGTTTCCGTACAGAAAGAGATTCTAATTCTCCGTTCTATTTTTATGATACTTTTAATAATGTTTCCGGTAGCGGAAATGTAAATAAAGATTATACGGCAAGCGGAAGACAGTATGGCAGAGTAATTCCGGTTGACTATTCTTTTACAGGTACAACAATAATAGGGGATTCAGCAACAAATCCAAACGAACTGACATTGAGCGATGCCGGTTCCGCCTGTTCACCGAACTGGAGTTTTGAAGAATCCACTAATTTTATGGTAGATGTAAAAATAAAGCCGAGTGCAGACGGTGCAGCGGTAACGTTTGGCAAAACTTCACAAAATCTGCCTGCAAACAGTGCTGGAGGATTCGGAGTAATTTTTTATGGCGGTGGAAGCGGAATATATGATGTTTACAACAGCAGTGTATTAGTAGGTACTTTTACCAACGATATTATAAAGTCAAGCGAACTTCATGTTTTGCTTACGGCTTCTACAGCAGACTTTGAAAATGAACTTGCTTATATTGCAATGACGGTAAACGATTCTCCGATTATATTAAGGAGACAATTCATACCTGATGCAGACACAAACTTTAATCGTTGGGGATTTTTTTATGCTTATGAAAAAGCAAGTGGATTTGATGGAAATTATATTACACTGTATAATTATGGCGGAGACAGTATTTTTGACGACTTGAAAGTTTCTATTATTAAAGCAAAATTTTCTACAAGAACATGGGAAAATGATGACGATACCTGGATAGGTTTAAGTAATTCAGTCGCTGATTTTACTCACGCGGTAAATATTAAT
Organism: Chlamydiota bacterium; assembly: GCA_030596365.1. Taxonomy (GTDB): domain Bacteria; phylum Auribacterota; class UBA3054; order UBA3054; family B51-G9; genus B51-G9. The sequence continues at coordinate 13,828 of JAUVKG010000006.1, forward strand.
TTAGATGAAAACGTTTTCGTCAATTCGCTTGACTTTATAGGTTCCGGTTTGGCGACAAACTGGCTTACTCCTGATACTTATTCAGCAGCCAGCGGAACAAACTGGTCGCTTTTCGGTGCTAATGGTTTAATGGCATGGTGGAATCAAGATGCACCTTTCGCCGGCGATAGCGGGAAAATTCTAGAAGGCGGCATATATGGCTGGAGTTCCTCTGTAGGCGTTACATTGTCAAATCTTATTCCTGATTCAGTAAATGTTTTGAATATTTACGGCTATCCATTTGCTACCGTCAATGCCAGAATTTCTTATCTTTCCGGCAGCGATGGTGGAGTTTTTGAAGTTGATGAAAATGCAGACCCGGATAAGGGACAGATTATTGAATATGAATATACAGCAGGTAGTGATGGAACATTCACGTTTACATTTACTCCAAAACCTAATATGGATTATTTTCTTTACGGGTTCAGCAGTTATCTGAAAGATGTACCCGAACCTGAAATAGATGTTGTTGAAGCTCTTGATTTTGGAGAAGTTGTTGTAAGCGGCAGCAAGTCTATGAATCTTGATATTTTTAATGTTGGCAGCGGAGTTGTTTCGGGCAATGTCAGTTTTGCAACTGTGGATAGTTTCTTTAGTGTTTCCACAAATTATTATTATTCAACGCAAGAATTCCCTGACACAATTGATGTAATGTTTCAGCCTGACGAAGAAATAGATTATTCAAATACTCTTTATCTTACCGGCAGCGGAACTAACGGAGTTGTTGAAGTAACGCTGACAGGAACAGGGATACCTGAACCGACGTTATTTTTGATTTTAAATTTTGGATTTTTGATTTTGTATCGTGGGAAATTAATTTCAAGAAAATGAGAATACATTTTTTGAAATAAATTTAGTATTTAAATTCGCAGAGCGAATTAATTTCCTAACCAGAAACACCCATAACAATCATGATAATTATTGACGATAGAGAACGCAAAAGTGGAATCTGTGAAGAATTGTCTGTGTTAGGAATTCCATTTGAAATACAACGGCTTGAAGTAGGCGACTATATTGTCAACGACATTATTTTTGTAGAAAGGAAAACTGTGACTGATTTTGCTGAAAGTTTACAGGACCGCCGTTTATTTAATCAGGCAATAAAATTACGTAAAAACGGCCGACGGGCAATAATGATTATTGAAGGGGAACATTTATCAGGGAAACGGAGCGTTCATAGTGCTTTATGCGCTATTTCAGTAAAATGCTATATGCCTGTCTTGCGTACGAGAAGCCTAAAAGAAACAGCCGGAATGCTTGCGCTTCTTCATAGTTACAAAAACGATGATGATTGTGTTGTTCCATATTGTTCTCATGATTTTAGAACAAAGCGCGGAATAGCTTCTATGCAGGAAAGAATGCTAAGTCAAATGCGGCAAATAGGTCCTGACCTGGCAAGAAAACTGATAATAAAATTTGAAACTATTGACCAAATTATAAACGCGAGTGATAAAGAATTACTTGAAATTAAAGGTATAGGCAAACAATTGATTCAACAAATAAGATTATTGAAATAAGGAAATTAATTTCAAGAAAATGAAAATACATTTTTTGAAATAAATTTAGTATTACAATTTGCAAACTGTATGAATTTATAATTTTAACATTAACATTAACATTAACATATAATCAAAAACTTTACGAATATTAAATACTAAATTTATCCCGATGTATTATCTATCGGGATAAATTTCCTAACTAACTAACACTTAACTAAAGGGGACAAAATGAAAAAAATAAAAACTATCACAACACTATTGTTCGCGGCAATTATTTCTACAGCTGCTTTCGCGGCTAATGGTTCATGGACTTTTGATGGCGATGGAGTGTGGACAAACAATGCCATGTGGGCAGGCGGAACTGTTCCGGACGGTGCAGGCGACAACGCGTATTTTACAAATACATACGTTGATGACAAAATTACAGTCGGTATTTTCAACAATCAAAATATAATTGCCGGCGGAATTCATTTAAAAAACACAAGAGTACAATTGCCGGGCCCAACTGTTATCGGATATGAAACTTCAACTAATATTACTTTAGATGCCGGTGGCGGAAGCCCGATCATTGATGTCAATACAAACAGGCTGGATATTCAATGTGGACTTGACGGTACCGATGGTTTCACATTAAAAGGCGACCATGCTTCCGGTATTTTAATGATTGGTGCAACCCCAAAATCTATCAGTGGAAATGTAAATCTCTATGATATTTTTGAAATTATTGTTAATAACAAAGATATTCTTCAGAATGCAGATGTAACTGTAACAGGAACAACTGTCAGATTAAGAAAAGACGCTTTTAACACCAAAACTTTAAATGTCGGTGATGGTGGAATGCTTAACATGACCGAAACGGATGTTCCTGCAAACCCCACAGTTTTAAGTTCTTCTTCTATAAACGCAAATAGCGGTGGGAAGCTTCGTTTAAGCTATCCTGCTACTTTAGAAGGCAGTAACATAACCGTGAATGCCGGTGGAGAATTTGTGATTGGGACTGTTGGTACTTCCACTCTTGAAAATAATATGTCCCTCGCAGGCAACGGAGTTTTTGCAGCTCTTGGTGCTTTTCATACTGAAGGGGGCAATGTAACCAATAATGGTGATGTTTATTTTGCTGCCGACGCAAGATATTCACAATATGGTGCCGGGTCAAACTATTTTGTTCAAAATGGTGCTTTTTCCGGTCCCGGGTCTGTTGAACTGCTTGTGCAGGGCGGTCATGAAACTCACGCGAGAACTTTTTATCTTAACGGAGTTGATACCCGTTCAGGCAAAACAACGTTAAGCGCTTATGCCTCACAAGGAACATTCGAAATTGCAAACGATCAACAATTTCCAAACACTAATCTTACATTGAATGTTTATCATTGGACAAGTGATATTAGTTTAACGTATAATTTGAACAGCTATTCGCAGGACGTTACATCTTTGTCTATTATTCCCGGAAACGTAATTGGCGGGGATTCAATTTATATTAATGATGGAGTAATATCCGCTTCAGAAAGTATTGGAATCCATGGCGGGCAACTGAAAATAAGCAATAGTTCGCTCATTTGTCCAAGATATATTTCTTTTATTAATAATGAAACAATTGTTTCAAACTCTTACATCTATTGCGGACTGGAACTTATGCCGGGAATAGGCGGTGCACCCGGAACGGTGATTTTCGATAATCCATCAGAAGCGCTAGTTTTTGTTACACGTGTTGGAATTGATCCTTCGATACAATCTAACAATGTAGGGACTATATATTTAAAATCAGGTTCGATTCTTAAAACAGCGGCGGCGCAGAATTTCGGTGGCGGCAGCGCGGGACTAGGCTCAGGTTCAGCTATGTATTATGACGGCGGTATTTTTTCTGACGGGCCGTGGGGCGATTGGAGCGGTAGTTTAGCCGATTGGATAAGACAAGGATTTTCTAATGTTGTTCAGGCAGGCGGAGCTAAAATTGAAGTTAATAATGCGAGCGGAAGAATTGTTAATGTTCCATTTTTGCATGACCCGGCACTCGGTGGAACGGAAGATGGTGGTTTAACAAAACTTGGTTACGGAATGTTAACTTTATCAAATACTTGTAATTATACGGGTCCAACTGTTGTTGAAAGCGGTACGCTTATTTTAAACACTCTCGGAGAAAGTAAATTTCTCGCTGCTGATGAAGCAACTGTTGGCGATGTAAGCGGTGATTTAACAATTACTGCAGGAATAACCGTTTCACCCGGCAGCAGCGTTGGCACGATGTATGTTCACAGCAATCTTGTTATGCAAAGCGGCAGTATATATGATTGGGAAGTTAGCGCTTATTATCTAGCAGATTTAATTAATGTAAATAGCAAACTTGATATTTCAGGTGCAGCAGCTAACAGCATTACCGTTAATGTTAATGCCATTGGTACAGTATTCCCTGAAGAGACAAATATATTGTTTGCGGCCGGTATAATAGATGGTAACGCGAGTTCCATTTTCATGTCATATGCGATTGGAAATTCCGGTCCGGAAAATCCGACAATTAACGGTAATAACATTGAAATAGCAGACATAGTAATTCCTGAACCGGGAATTATTTCAATTATATGTTTGCTCGCTTTTGCCTTTTTCGGCAGGGAAAAATAAGACAAATGGGACAAATAGGACAAATAGGTCAAATAGGTCAAATAGGTCAAATAGGTCTTATAAGTCCTAATCGTCCTATAAGTCCTAAAATTTTTTAATGAACTAAATGAAAAATGTCAAACAAACATCTTAATCGTAGAGATTTTCTTAAAACTGTCGGCGGTGCAGCTGCAGCAACAACTTTTTTCTCAACCGCTGGTTTTGCAGCAGGTATATTGTCAAATGCTTTTGCTAAAACAGGTAAACGGCCAAATATCGTTTTTGTCCTTGCGGACGACCAGCGTGCCGATATGATGAGTTGTTCGGGTAATCCTTACATTAAAACTCCTCATTTTGACAGAATGGCAAAAGAAGGTGTGATGTTTGAAAATGCTTTTGTTAATTCAGCGGTCTGCTCACCTTCCCGGGCAAGTTTTTTGACAGGAAAGAATCCTCATCAGGTGGGTGCTCCCTGCATCATTCATAATGCTCAAACTTTTCACCAGAATGAAACACCTTTTCCGCAGCGTTTGCATGATGCGGGATACAATACTGCACATTTTGGTAAATGGCATCTTGGTGAGGGTCATGTAGCCAAACCCGGTTATGATGTTTGGAGAGGATTTTACGCTGTTGGCCCATTTTTTGATCCGACTTTAAGCGGAACAGGCGAAACAAAACAGTATAAAGGTTTCACAGATGATGTATTGTCAGAACTTGCGGCGAATTACATAAAAGAAGCTGCGAAAAAAGACAAACCTTTCTGTGTTTTTGTAGGATTAAAAGCTCCTCATCTTCATTTTGAATATCCACTGCGACACGAACATATTTTTGACGGGAAAAACATTCCGAAACCTGTTTCTTATGATGAAGATTATGTAAAAGCAGATAAACCGGCATTTAAAAACCTTCCGTGCAATATTAAAATTAAAGAATTTGTTGGCGGACTGCCCTTATTTGAGAATTCATGGGATAAATATATTAAATCGTATTATCGATCTTCTCAATCTCTCGATGATTCCCTCGGAACAATTATGAAAGCGGTTGACGATTCCGGAGAAGCTGACAACACTATTTTAATTTACACCAGTGATCACGGATATTCTCTCGGTGAACACGGGCTTACTGAAAAGCATTATTCTTATGAAAAATGTATTCATGTTCCCATGCTTGTTCGCTATCCGAAAATGATAAAACCGGGGATTCGCAGAAAAGAAATGGTTATAAATATGGATGTCGCACCGACATTGTTTGATTTAGCCGATGTTCCGATTCCAAAAGATGTGGAAGGTAAAAGCTGGCGGCCATTACTTGAAGCTAAAAATGATTCAGAACAAAAATTTCGAGATGATTTCCTTTGTTATCTTGAAGGATTAACTCTCGCTGTCCGCACAAAACGATACAAACTTATTCAATGGCCTAACACAGAGTTTTCAGAACTTTATGATTTGAAAAAAGATCCGGATGAAATGAAGAATGTGATTAACGATCTGGCTTACTCGAAAATCAAAAAGCGGTTAGAAAACAGAATCGAAGAGTACAGAAAAGAAACTGATTTAAGACCTAAAGTTGATATGAAAATTGCCGAACCTTATTTTCTCGGTCCTTTTGATGATGCACAAGAACCTGAAATACTTAAAAAAGTGTTAGCGGTTTCAACATTCAGCAACACACCAATTAAAGTTGGCGGGAAAACTTTCTCATGGCAAAAAGCATACTCCAAAAAAACAAACAGTATTAACACTAGTGGAATCGATATCAAAAAACTATGCGGCAATGCAAAAGCCGGAAACTTTCTCATAGGCTTTCCAATTGAAGTTTTAGGAAAAAAAGACCCGTATGTACGTGTGACCTTAGCTCCGGTAAGAACTACAGTTACAGGTTATGCAAACGGAAAACTTGTATATTCGCGAGGAAATAAAGGAAATTATGATCCT
>JAUVKG010000270.1 GCA_030596365.1 Chlamydiota bacterium
TAGTCATGATGTTTTTCTTTTATAACGCGCCATCCGGGCTTGTGCTTTACTGGTTATTAAATCAGATAATTACTATGGGACAAATGTTCTATCTGCATTACTTGAAGAAATCGTAATCCGGTTCTGGCACTAATTATATATTGCTTGTAAAGGGGAAATGTCCCACCGCCCTTGCGGCGATGGACATAAAAATTCAAGGAATCCATTTTAACACCAGACAATTAAATATAATCGACAGAATCATGGTCGACAGAATCATTTTTTAATACAGAGAAGATTTTAAATTTATTAAATCGAATTCATTTAGACAATAATAAAATATTAATGTACTAATGTTCACCATTATTTTCAATTTATTTTGTATTTTAATCATTTTAAAAAAATGATTCTGTCGACCATAATTCTGTCAATATAAAAGATTTGAAATTGTTGGGTATTAATAAATAAATTCTGAAAAGTAATTTAATCCTATGAATTATCCGGAACCGTATGATAAGCTACGATGACACTATCGCAGCTATAGCCACTCCACCGGGCCGGGGAGCAATAGGCATAGTCCGCGTTTCCGGCAGTGCTGCCCTTGCTATAGTTGATTCTATTTTTGTCTCCCGCCGGGGAAAAAGTCTCGCCGACAGGAAAACTCATACGTTGACTTTCGGGAAAATAAAAAATGATGCAATCACAATTGATGAAGTGCTCATAGGTCTTATGTTAGGTTCGTCAAGCTTTTCCGGAGAAGATACTGTAGAAATTTATTGCCATGGCGGTAACGTTATTCTTCAACAAGTTTTAAATCTGATCGTTCAATATGGCGCACGGCTCGCTGAGCCGGGAGAATTTACAAGAAGAGCTTTTGTAAACGGGAAAATCGACCTCACTCAGGCAGAAGCTGTTTCCGATTTGATTAACGCACCGACTGAACTTGCAAGGCGGGCCGCTGTTTCCCAATTGGAAGGCAAACTTTGTGTCCCTCTTAACGAAATACGGGAAACTCTGATAGATATTCTTTCCGAACTTGAAGCGGAAATAGATTTTCCTGACGATGTTGATGACAGCAGTAATGAAAGGCAGCTTTTAATTATTAAACTAAATCAAATCAGTGGTAAAATAAAATTTTTGCTGAAAAATGCCGATACCGGAAGAATTCTACACGATGGATTCCAAATCGCAATTGCAGGCAAACCAAATGCCGGTAAATCAAGTCTGCTGAATAGACTTGCAAGCGAAGAAAGAGCTCTGGTAACGGATATTCCGGGAACAACGCGTGACACACTTGAAGTAGATGTTAATATTGAAGGATTTCCCGTAAGATTTATTGATACAGCGGGATTACGTTCCGCAAAAGGGAAAGTTGAGCAGCATGGTATTGATCGCGCAATGAAAACGATAGACGCGAGCGATATGGTAATATGGGTAAGTGATATTTCAAAGAAGCCATTGACCAAAAAGCCTGTTTTGCCTAAGGAAATAAAAGACAAAAGCAAAATTATATGGGTATGGAATAAATGCGATTTACCCTGTAAACCAACGAAAACATTTATTGAAGAATTAAGTGAATTATGCCATTCAATTTATATTTGCGCGCTAACAGGAGATGGTATCAGTGATCTGCATAATCTTATTGCAGGAAAACTGAACAAGAAAAAAATAGTTGCTGAAGATGATGTGGTTTTAATGAGAACTCGGCATATTAATTTGCTGGAAAAAGTATCACACCTAATTCAAGATTCATTAAAATTACTGAATTCAAACACACTGATAGAATTAATAGTTATGGATGTACGGGACTCATTAAAAGCAATCGGGGAATTAACCGGTGACATAACTACTGAAGATTTACTGGATAAAATATTTTCCGATTTTTGTATAGGTAAATAATGATTAACAAACGATATTATATCAGATGGACCTTCGCTTGTTTAATTACAGTTGCTGTAATTGTATGGATACTTGTTCAGCCAGTGCCGGTAAATTGGATTGTTAAAAATCTTCGCTTCCTTCGTTTGGTTGATGATTACGCACGGGTGGAACCGGTTATGGACCGATGGAGCCACTCGGTACCGTCCATTGATGATGCTATAGCATTTCAGGATTCTATTGCTCAAAAACCTTTTGCTTATCTCAGTGAATTCGGTCTCGACTCTTTTTTAGCACTGTACTCACCTGCTGTAATAGAATCCCGGGTAGAACGTGTAAAAACGGTTCTGCTTTCTCCATGCTCAATAAAATTGAAAAAACACGCGCTTGTTGATCCACTGCAAGTTGGTGATTTTATGAAGTCTACTCTTAGTCCCGCGCTTACAAGCAGTTGTCCCGCGCTTTATGTTTGTACTTTTGGAGACACCAAAGAATCAGCTTTGCAAGCTGCTGAAGCATCACAGCGCCAACTGAGTATTTTGTATTACGAAGAAAAAATAGGGGAGTCGCAGGGAGTATGTTCATTCCTTTGTTCTGAAGAGCAGCAGAAAGTGCGTTTGGCAGAAATTAATCAAACGCTCAATGCGTTTAAATGGCTTACCAATTTTAAACAGTCTGTCATTAAAGAAGAACTGGATATTAATCTTTTTCGGTTCTTTATGAAAAAGATGAACAAAATGCGTGATGGACAGGCAAAACCGTTATCTATCTCTTTACAATTAAACGCTCTTCATAGTACCAATTTAAAATCGATGGAGAGATTTTTCTTCTTTCGCGGTAAAAAAGGTTACGTGTGCGTTCAACGGGTCTTAATTCCGGAAAACTTTTCTCAAAATGCCGTGAGAAAAGTAATCATAAAAACATTGCAGAATAGTTATATCGATGCTGCTGTTGTTAGTCCGCAACTTCTGAAAAAAAAATACCGTTCTTTGCTTCACTACTCAATTATCGCAATAGTTATATTATGGTGCTTCGGCATTATGATCACTTTACTTATCATATCCATTCGAAGAACCATCGCACGTGCTATTCTTGGCAGCAGTGCTGATTCATACGTTCTTAATTTCAATATTGCTTCTGATTATAAGAATTATTTTTCATCTCTTGGAATTAAGAAGAGCACAGATTTTATTGATATTGAAAAAACAATTGCCTATAATAATGATAAATTTGAGCTGAATGAAAAACGTGTGCACAGAACATTACGCGGCAAATTATTCAGACGAATAGATATCCTTACTGTTAAATCATCTGATAATACTGATATAGATAAGAAAGTTTTTTACTTGAAAAGAGGCTCGGGTCAATACGCTAAAGTGCTTAAGAACGAGTACAAAATTTATCTGAAAATGAAAGCTGCAGGAGTGCCGGTAGCACAAGTAGTTTCTTATGGTGAGATTTTACGTGATGGTTTAAAAACGACTTTTTTATGCACATCGGATTTGGATGGTTATATTTCTCTTGATGAATGGCAGATTAAGTTAGCTGATGGTGTTTCTGATTCGAAAACAGAACAAAAAAAGACTGATTTTTTATCTGAAATGGCTGTAATAATGAATTCATGCCATAAAGCTCATATCTATAAATTCGGTTGGGCTGTAAAACATATTTTACTGAAAGAATTTGACGATGGTTCAATAAAAATAAAATTAATTGATGTAAAAAGAGCAATTTTACCAACTCTTAAAGATTATATTATTCCTTTCCATGCTGTCCGGCAAAGGACAAATGATTTAACAGCATTTAATACTCAATTATATCTCAACTTTTTCACTTTACGAGATAGACTTTCGGCTTTCCAAAAATATTCACATAACATTTTTTCGCAAAAAAAACAACAAAAAATCGTTGGTGAAATTATACGTGATAGCATTAAAACCGGTTATTTTCAGTTTAAAGTTAAACAAAATAAAATATTTGTTAATCCAGAATTGTTTGCTCAAACAAAACAGATCGGTAATTTGACTTTTGATGATATCATGCAGTTAAAAGGTTCCGGACTGATTACACGTAAAAAAGTCAGAACGGTTGTAACCGTGGAAATGGGCGATCATATCTGGTTTCTAAAACGCCATTTTAAAACTTCTGTCAAAGATTCCCTGATTGAATATTTACGCTATCGTAAACCCGTTTCAAACGCTAAACTTGAATGGCGCGCAATACAAATTCTTACTGCTATTGGAATTCCAAACGTTGGGGCAATTGCAATGGGCGAAAAATTTAAAAATAAAATATTTGAAAAATCATCTTTTATTATTACAGATGAAATGAAAGGAGGACGTTCACTTGAACAAATTTTAGCAGAAATACTTTCCCTGTCAACTGAAAATAAAATCAAACTGGCTGAACGGGTTGGAAGACTGGCAAGAAAGCTTCATATATCAGGTTTAACTCACAGAGATTTTTATTTGGGGCATATTTATGTGGTTGGTTCTTTGGAAGGCAGATACAAATTACATTTACTTGATCTTCAGCGTGTAAAGTATGGAGCAAAAATATATAATCGATGGTCTGTAAAAGATATTTCAGCGTTATTATTTTCCGGTAATGCGATAAAAAACATTTCATCAACTGATAAAATGAGATTTCTTTTTACATATTTAAATATTAATACACTCGACAGAAAAGCAAAATTATTTATTTATAAATTACTTGCTAAAAATGATAAGATAGAAAAACATACGGTT
>JAUVKG010000065.1 GCA_030596365.1 Chlamydiota bacterium
CCTATTTTCATTGATTTTTGGGCAAGTTGGTGTAAAAACTGTATTACAATGGAGAAGACAACTTTTAAAAATAAAGATGTTATTGAAAAATTGAAACCGTATATTTTCGTTAAATTTCAAGCGGAACATCCTGATAAAGAACCGGCAAAAACGATTCTTAAACATTACGGTGCTCTCGGTCTTCCTACTTATATAATTTTACAACCTGCGCAAAAAGAATGATTGTAATACAGTTGTTTCGAGTCGAAACAACGTACCCGGATTAAACACACTTTTATCCCACTTCCAGCGACTAAATCGCGAGAAACAATAAAATTATTAGAATTTATCATTTGTTCATAGTTTTTTAAATGTGCACCAAAACTATATTTTTTGTGTTGGTCGATTTAACCGCAAGGGCTAATCACAGCACACCACTTACGGCGTTACAAAAGACTTGACGTATATTTATACGCCTGCGCCTTTCGCGCCTTGAAATCGGCATACTGTAATTAGTCGCTGGAATTGGGTTGTGAAAAGCACTTGAAATATATTTTTAAATATGGTATTATTGTGCAAATGTTTGAATTTGTTTGTTTGAAACATAATAGTTGCTTAAACTCGTAACTTAAAAAGTTCCTCCAAAAGTTCGCAAAATTTGCGTTCAAAAAAGAACATAACAACAAAAAAGGAGACAATATGAAAAATCTCATTATCTCAACACTCGCTGTAATTATACTTTGTTTAAGCGTAAACGCGGCAACAGTCGCATACTGGAGATTAGAAGAAGGACCGGACGGTTCGACCCACTCAAATAATCTGGATGGTTATTACGTAGATTCATCCGGTAACGGAAATAACATGTCTTGCTGGTATTTTCCGGCTCCTGTTGGAGCGGTTCCGGCAGCAATAATTCCGCAATCAGATTTGCCAAATGAAATCGCGTTAAATTTTATTAATAGAAGTCTTTTCAATTTTACCAATAATTTTATGCGCATTTCAACTCAAGACAAACCAATTGATTCCCAGGACTTTACCGGTGGTTTTACAATCGAATGTGCTATGAAAACCCGCGTGACTACTCCGGGGCTTGTTGTCAACAAAGATGGAGATGATTCAATACCTAATAACCCATTTAAACTTTTATTCACGTTTAACTATGGTACAACCGGCGATAACAAAATCAGCTATGAATTTTTGGATAGCGATTATAATGTACACACCCTTACCACACCTTTTTCATATGCAGTTGATGAGTGGTATTGGGTTGCTTGTGTGTGTAACGGAAGTGAGGCCTGGCTTTATGTTAAAGAAGAAAGCGATGCTGATTATGTACTCGAAGCGCATATAACAGATGTTGTTGACGGTATGGCTCCTTATTCAAGTACATGGACTATCGGTGGAGGAACAGTTAACGGTGCTGTCGGAAATAATCTTTACGGCTCAGCTGATGAAGTTAGAATTTGTGATTACGCTCTTGAACCGGATCAATTTCTTGCTGCTACAGGCGGAGATGATGTTACTCCCATAGCATACTGGAGATTTGAAGAAGGAACAAACGGTATTCACCAGGGAAATAACGATGATTACTATAAAGATTCTTCAGGTAACGGCAATCACATGGCAACTGATATTACACCGGTTCTGTCAGTAGCCACTACTGATGTGCCTTTTGCAAATGTGCCTCAAACAGGCGCTGCAGACACAATGGCAAGAACTTTTAGTAAGGCAATGCAAAATGTTGGTACTTTCGGCGCTGAAACCGGAGGCAAACCTATTGATTCAATGGATTTAGAAAGTTTTACTGTTGAATGTATGGCTAAATATAATACTCTAAGTGGACTGAGTTATGTAATTACTAAAGACGGAGAACCTTTTAAGAATAACCCTAGCCAAATGCATTTTGAATGTACATTCGGAATTAGACTCATGCCTGATGGCAGAATCTCTTCATATTTCTGCGATGAGAATACAAATTTAGTTCATAGCTTTACTACTTTTGCATGTAATCCCGATGAATGGTATAGCTTTGCTTTTGTCTGCGACGGCGGAACACAAGCTTTTCTTTATGTAAAGGGAGAATCGGATTTGAATTACGACATAAAAGCGACTATGAATACAGTCTGGATGAAGAGCGATCCAATAGTTGGTGGAATGATCAACAGCAGTTACCCATGGGGAATTGGCCGCGGAATGCACTTGGGACAGCTTCAGGATGGTTTTGATGGAAACATTGATGAAGTCAGAATCAGCGATGTTGCTCTTCCGCCGGAACTATTTCTTGGGTCTGTTCCTGAACCCGGAATGATACTTGGCGGAATTGCCCTTGCGTTACTTGCATTTCGCAGAAAGTAGTTTTAACAATTCATCTATGCAATAGCATTTGCGAAAGGCACTTGAAATATATTTTAAAGTATGGTATCATATTTAAATGTTTGTTGTTGTTTGTTTAGAACACAACAATTGTTTGATGTAATTTAACTTATCTAACTCGAATAAAGAATAAAGAATAATGAATGTTACTGATTCAGATAAAAATTTTTATAAAACTTTTATTAAAGATTTTTTACCAAAAAAAATCTTTGATATTCATACCCATATCTGGAGAAAATCAGACAGGTCAGGGAAATTTCAAACCGAAAGAACTGTTTCCTGGCCAATGCTGGTAGCTGATGAAAATCCAATTGAGGAGTTAATAAAAACATATAAAATTCTCCTTCCTGACGCTGAAGTAACACCGTTAATTTTTAGTAATGTTCCGCGGGATTGTGATGAGTTTGAAAAATACAACAATTATGTCAGTGAAGTATCCCAAAAAAGAAACATACCGGGATTAATTTTTTCTCATCCGGAATGGTCAGCAGAAACGCTTGAGCAAAAAATTATCTCCGGGAAGTTTATTGGAGTAAAAAGTTATCTCTCGCTTTCAAAGCCTGAGATTCCTGTTGCCGATATTACAATTTTTGATTTTTTCCCAAAACATCATCTTGAAGTTTTGGACAAACTTGGAATGATTATGATGCTTCATATTCCTCGAAATCTACGATTGAAAGATCCGGTTAATCTAAAACAAATGCTCGAAATTGAAAAAAAATATCCAAATATAAAATTGATTATCGCGCATGTTGGAAGAACATACTGCAAAGAGGATATCGGTAACGCGTTCGATATTTTATCAGAAACGAAAAATATGATGTTTGATTTTTCTGCTAATTGTAATTCTTATGTTTTTGAATGTTTAATAAAGTCAATTGGAACGAAGCGGATTTTATTTGGGACAGATATGCCCATACTTAAAATGCGAACACATCGTATTTGTGAAAGCGGAAAATATATAAATTTAGTGCCTAAAGGCTTATATGGCGATGTGTCAAACGACCCGAATATGCGTGAGGTTACCGGTGATGAAGCGGAAAAGATAACATTTTTTCTTTATGAGGAACTCGCGGCTTTTTTCAAAGCTGCATTGAAATGTAATTTAACAAAAAATGATTTAGAGGATATATTTTATAAAAACGCGATAAAAATAATTAATGATGCAACAGTTAATTTAAGGAAAATCAAATGAAAGAAATAAAAATTGGACTCTTGCCTTTATATTTAAAACTGTATGATGAACTTGCTCCCGAAGCAAGAATAAAGTTTTCCGAATTTAATGATATCATATCAAAAGAATTTGAAAAACGTGAAATCGAAGTCGTAAATCCCGGAATTTGCTGCGTTGAAGATGAGTTTAAAACGGCAGTCGCATTGTTTGAAAAGGAAAAAGTTGATGCTATAGTGACTTTACATCTTGCTTATTCGCCTTCACTTGAATCATCAAAAGTTCTTGCAAACACCAAAATACCGATAGTTATTTTGGATACAACTTATGATTTTTCTTTTTCGCCTGTAAATATTAATGACAAACTTATTATGATGAACCATGGAATTCATGGTGTGCAGGATATGTGCAATCTCCTTTTGAGAAACAATAAACCATTCCAAATCGAAGCAGGTCATTGGAAAAAATCAAATGTTATTCAGAGAGTGATTTCAGATGTCAGGACAGCTAAGATGGCATCATTTATGAAAAATGTCCGTGTTGGAATTATCGGAAAACAATTCAAAGGAATGGGTGATTTCCAGGTGCCATTTGATAAATTAAAAGAAAATATCGGCATCGAAGTTGTTCAAGCAACGCCTGAAGCTGTTAGTAAATTGATAAATGAACTTTCTGATGATGAAATAGAAAATGAAATTATTGGTGATAAAAAAACTTATAATTGCCGTAAAATAGATGAAAACATTTTTAAACAAAATATTAAAACCGCGCTCGCTGTAAGAAAATGGATTCAAAAAGAAAATTTATCAGGTTTCTCAATAAATTTTAACGAAATAAACAAAAAAACCAATTTCCCGACTATGCCTTTCCTTGAAGCAAGCAAATCAATGATGCGCGGCATAGGTTATGCCGGAGAAGGAGATGTACTAACCGCGGCACTTACATCAGCTTTATTATCAGAATTTCCTGAAACTTCATTTGTTGAAATTTTTTGTCCCGGTTGGGAAGACGACATTATATTTTTAAGTCACATGGGTGAAATGAATTTGAATTTAACACAATTGCAACCGGTTTTAATCGAAAAATCTCTTCCATTTATTAATGGTTGTAATCCTGTTATCGGTGTTGGAACGTTTAAAGAAGGTAATGCGGTGATCGTTAATTTGGCTCCTTCAGCAGGCGATAAATACAAATTAATAATAGCGCCGGTAAAAGTTTTTAATCCGGGTGTAAATGATGAAAAATCAGATTCTATTCGCGGCTGGATTAAACCTCAAATACCAATTACAGATTTTCTTGAAGAATACAGTATGAATGGCGGGACACATCATTCAGCAATGGTTTACACAAACGAAATAGAAAAAATTGAAAAGTTTGGTGAAATAATGGGATGGGAGACAGTAATAATATATTAATCTGAATAGGCGATGATTGAAAATATGAACCAAAACTTATACATTGGGTTTGATCTGGGAACAACCAACATAAAAGCTGTTTTGGTTGACGATTCATTATCTGTTATCTCTGCTGCGAAAAGAGAAATGAATTACATTGAACCGCAACCGGGATTTAAAGAAACCAATCCGGAAATTTTGTTGGAATCTATATTTGATATTTTAAACGAGCTTGTCACATCAGCAGAAAACAAAAACGATATAAAAGCTATTTGCTTTTCCGGCGCGACAGGAAATACAATGCTGCTTGATGAAGCGAACAAGCCTTTGACAAATATAATCAGCTGGCTTGATACCCGGCCTGTAAAATCTTTGTTTTCTGTAGATGAAGTTTATCCGGTAACCGGGTGGCCTGCTGTAGAAATTTTTCCGCTTGCGCATTTGAGTTGGTGGAAAGAGAATGCTAAAGAAATTTATGAAAAAGCGAAACGAATTGTAATGAACAATGATTTTATAACTTTTCGTTTAACCGGAAATTTTGCTTTAGATTATTCTACCGCGACAACTTCACATCTTTACAATCAATTGGATAAATGCTGGCATAAGCCTTTTCTCGATAAACTTGAAATTAAAGAGGAACAACTCTCAAAATTACTGCCTACAGGAACTCCTATCGGAAACTTAACCAAATTCGCGGCGGAGCAAACCGGATTATCTGAAGATGTTATTGTAATAAGTGGCGCTTTTGACCACCCGTCCGCCGCTCGTGCGATGGGAGTAGTAAAAGAGGGAGATTTATTATTATCCTGCGGAACATCGTGGGTTGGATTTTTTCCTATAATTGACAGAGAAAAGGCATTGGAATTGAAAGTGCTCATTGACCCATATTTATCAGATGATACCGGACAGTGGGGTGCGATATTTTCTTTACCAAAGTTAGGAATTGAGATAGATAATTGGATTAATAAATTAACTGAAATTAACGGAATTTCTGAAAGTAAAAAATTTGACTTCTTTAATCATGAAGCAGGAAAATCAAATTCAGGCGCTAACAGCTTAATAATAAATATCAAAGACAAACCAACTAACAAAATTCTTGAAAATAATCCCGCAGCTGATGTGGCAAGAGCAGTAATGGAAAGCGCGGCAAGAATGTTAAAAAATGAAATAAAAAAAATAAATTCTGCGGGAATTATAACCCAAAATATCGTTATGGTTGGCGGACCAACCAACAGTAGTATTTGGCCCGGGATTATTTCTGAGATAACCGGAATAAAAATAAAATTAGGAAATGGCGAGTATGCCGGCGCAATTGGCGCGGCACAACTTGCGAAAATAAAACAATAAATAATAAATATGGAACAAACTACTGAAAATATCTATAAATTCGGAATAATTGGCTGCGGCCTTATGGGACGCGAATTTGCAAGCTCGGTTGCGCGTTGGTGCCACTTGGCCGAGATGGATGTTAAACCTGAAATAGTAGCTGTATGTGATTCAAATCCTGATATTCTTAAATGGTACACAAATAATTTTGATTCTATTGAACAGGTAACCTCAGATTATAAAGAGTTATTGTCCAATGATAATGTAGACGCGGTTTATATCGCTGTTCCTCATAATTTACATCAGGAATTTTACTGTGCCGCGATTGAAGCCGGAAAACATCTATTAGGAGAAAAGCCATTTGGTATAGATAAAGCTGCTAATGATGTAATCACAGAGTGCATAAATAAACATCCCGGTGTTTTTGTGCGCTGTTCAAGCGAATCACCGTTTTTCCCGGCTTTGCAAAAAGTCGGCAAAATGATAGAAGAGGATGTTTTTGGCGCTATTCTTGAAGTCAACAGCGGGTTTTTGCATTCTTCCGATATGGATTTCAGCAAGCCAATAAATTGGAAAAGAATGCTTAAATTCAATGGCGAATATGGTTGTATGGGCGATCTCGGTATGCACGCGTTGCATATGCCTTTCAAGGCCGGCCTGATACCTAAAAATGTAAGAGCTATCCTTTCAAATGTTGTGGAAGAAAGACCGGATGGCAAAGGCGGCATGGCCAAATGTGAAACATGGGACAACGCGACACTTTTTTGTGAAACAGTTGAAACTAAAAGCGGGAATGAATTTCCAATGACAATAAAAACTCAAAGAATCGCGCCGGGCAATAAAAACACCTGGTATCTGGAAATTATCGGTACAAAAACTTCTGTTAAGTGGTCAAGTAAACAGTTAAACACTCTCGAAATTCTTGAATATACCGGCGGAGAACAAGCTTGGCAGGTTATTGATATGGGTCACGAAATGGCTTACAAATCTATTACAGGCGGAATATTTGAAGCAGGATTTTCGGATTCAATTTTGCAGATGTGGGCAGCGTTTCTTTATGAACTGAATCACGGTAAACCAATAAGCAAATTTGCCGGTTGCGTAACGCCGGCCGAAGTAGCATTAAGCCACAAGTTGTTTACTGCGTCTTTGGAATCACAGAAAAATTCATCTGTAGTTAATATATAATAAAAAATTTAAATAAAATGAATCTTACAATATTAGACATTATAATTTTTACCGGTTATTTTACCGGAGTAATTTTGTTCGCTATTATCGTTGCTGCAAGAAGCAAAACAAAATCAGCTTCCGATTATTTTTTGGCATCAAAAAAATTGCCCTGGTACGCTGTTGGCGCTTCCTTTATTGCCTCGAATGTATCTACTGAACATTTCATTGGAATGGTTGGATGGGGTTTTTTATATGGGATGGCTGTTGCCAACTGGGAATGGGGAAATGTATTTACTTTTTCTGCTCTTATTTGGATTTTCCTTCCTTTTTATATGAGAGGGAATGTTTCCACTATGCCGGAATTTCTTGAAAAAAGATTCAACAAAAGTTGTAGATACATTTACGCGGTTGTTATGATTGTTGGTCTCGTTATTGCAATGCTTGGTGGTGTTATGTTTGCGGGAGCAAAAGCGATTAATGTCTTTTTTCCTCAGGTAAGCGTTACAATGGGAATAATAATTCTCGCTGTCGCGGCTGGTTCTTACACAATTTATGGCGGACTTTTGTCTGTCGTTTGGGCAGATTTTCTTCAATATATCCTGCTTATGGCAGGAGGAATTGTCGTTACAATTTTCGGCCTGCATTACGCGGGAGGAATTTCAAATTTGATGGCTTCTATGCCGGAAAAATTTATTGTTTTTTATTCGCCGCAACATGAAATGATTCCGTGGACAGGTTGGGTGGCAGGAATTTTTTCTGTTGGGATTTGGTATAACTGTGCTAATCAGTTTATGGTTCAAAGATGTTTAGGAGCCCGAAGTGAATGGGATGCCAGGATGGGAATTGTTATGGCTGGTTTCAGCAAAGCGTTTCTTCCATTTATTGTAGTTGTACCCGGAATTATTGCTTTTTATCTTTTTCAATCAAACATTAGCGATGGCGACCAGGCGTGGCCTTTTATGGTTAATCAATTTCTTCCGGCGGGATTCATAGGTCTTGTACTTGCCGGTCTCGCCAGTGCAATTCTGTCAACACTTAGCGCGATAACCAATTCGTCTTCTACTATTTTTACTTTAGACATTTATAAACCCATTTTCAGAAAAAAAGCCGGTGACAAAGAGCTGCATTTTGTAGGCCGATTGAGTGGAGTTATTGTTATGGTTGTTGGTATTGTTATTGCTTTAATTCTTGCGTCGTTTCCGGGAATAACAGTTTTTAAACTTATTCAGACTGTTTTCTTCTATATTGCTTCACCTATTTCGGCTTGTTTTCTAATTGGTATTATGTGGAAAAAAATTACGCCGGCAGCAGCTACAGTTACAATGATATTTGGATTTATTATAGTTTTGCCATTAACGATTTTTGTCAATTTTCCGATGATTCCGTTATTACAGCCTTATAATAGTTTTATGTATCACACGTTCTTTGTGTTTTGTGTTTCGATACTAATTTTGGTAATTCTTTCTTTCTTCACAAAACCCAAAGCTGAAAGTGAACTTGTTGGTGTAATCTGGACAAAAAGTGCTCTTAGAATTCCGGAAGATGAAAGAAAAAAATATAAAGGATTCAGAAATCTCGGAATTTGGTGGGCTTTAATGGTTATTACAATTGTCTCTCTTTGTGTTTATACCGCAATGCATGGGAGTAAGACTTTGTGGCTTGAAGCTGAAAAAGTTAATTTTACTGTAACTAAAAACTCGACTGTTGAAGTTCAAAAAAGAAGCGCTCTTGCTTCCAAAGAAAAATTTAATTTGTGGACGGGAAGCGGCCAGGTGTTATTTATTCCTTCTAAATCAGGAGAATCTTTAACATTTAAAGTTCCTGTTAAAGAAGAAGGAGAATATAAATTATCCGCTTTAATAACTTTAGGAAAAGATTATGGGAATTTTCATGTTTTAGTTGATAATCAAAAAGCGGATATTTCGTATCCGCTGACCATTTTATCAGAAACTAAGCCGAAGTTTTCAGTTACAAATAAAACTGTAGCGGTATTTAAACCGAATGATTTAATTAAGGAAATAAATGAAAATTCAGGAGATAGTTCAATTGCGGGACCGCATACTGTAAAACGAATTAATTTTGGAACTTTCTCTTTGAAAACAAACTTTACTGATTTGGTCTTTGTGGCAGAAGATGTATTATCTTCTAATTCTTTAATTGGCGTTGACCAAATAATGTTAACAAAAAACACAAAAGGGAAAAAATGATAAAAGAAAACAGAAAAAAATATCTTTTAAACTTAATTGATGAAGAAGATTTCGTTAAAGTTTCTGACATTGCCAAACGGTTTAACATTGCTAAAATGACTGTTCGGCGCGATTTGAACGAATTAGAAGAAAAAGGTTTTTTGATTAGAAAATACGGCGGCGCGGTAAAATCGGAAGCAATAACAAATATTTTTGCTTTTGACAAACGATTAAAAGAAATGGAAGACGAAAAGGACGCGATTTGTCGTAAAGCTGCGAATTTTATAGAAAAAAACGATACTGTTTTTATTGATTGCGGAACGACACTATATAAAATTTGTAAATATATTAAAGATAAAAAAGGGTTGCGCGTAATTACAAATTCACTTCCGGTTGTCTCGGAACTTATCAATCACAAAAATATACATTTGACTTTGATTG
>JAUVKG010000170.1 GCA_030596365.1 Chlamydiota bacterium
ATTATCATTGTCGGTGGGGGAGTCATCGGTTGTGAATTTGCTAATATCTTAAATACTTTCGGCGTAAAAGTAACTGTAGTTGAAATGCTTGACAGACTGCTTCCACTTGAAGACAAAGATATTTCCAAAGCAGTTACTAAAAAGTTTAAAGATACCGGCATCGATGTCAGAACAGGTGTAGCTATAGAAAATATTAAAATCACCGCAAACGGTGTTGGCGGTAAAATTGAAGGTAAACCTCTTTCGGCTCAAATGATGCTCGTGGGTGTCGGTCGAGCGTTAAATACTAAAAATATCGGTCTTGAAGATGCCGGTGTTAAACTTGATAAAATCGGTGCGGTAATTGTCAATGAAAGATTGCAGACCTCTGTCGCGAATATTTACGCAATAGGCGATATTACAAATAAAATGCAGCTCGCTCATGTAGCTAGTGCACAGGGGATTGTTGCCGCGATAAATGCAGCAGGCGGAATGGAAAAAATGGATTACAGAGTTGTTCCTAATTGTATTTTCACAATCCCTGAAATCGGTACTGTGGGAATGACTGAAGCAGAAGCAAAAGAAGCAGGGGACATCAAGGTTGGGAAATTCTATTATGCAGGACTTGGTAAAGCTCTCGCCGCAGGAGAACCGGAAGGCTTTTATAAAATCATCGCTGACGCGAAAACAGATGAAATTCTCGGAGTTCAAATTTATGGTGCTCACGCTACTGATATAATCGCTGAAGCGGCTGTAGCGATGAAACTCGAATCAACTGCTGAAGAGCTTGGCAAAACGATTCACGCTCATCCGACGTTAGCAGAAGGTGTTATGGAAGCCGCGCATGCGTTACACGGCGAATGCATCCACATGCCGGCGAAGTAAGCCGCACTCTTGACCCGCGTATGCTGGGTTCCAAGTGCGAGCAGTGGAGCAGTGAGTGGTGAGTAGTGGAGGGACGCTGCCGCGACCCGCGTATGCCGGGTTCCCCAGCGTCCTAATTGGAGGATATGGAGTGCAGGCAACGAAGTAACGCTGTATTCACGTTCATGTTGGAATTTTGCGATAGCGAAATTTCATTTACTGCGCGGGCGCAAAGCGACCGAAATACTTTGGATTGCGAATTGATGGAATGATGGATAACCACCCCTCCCTGCGGGCACCTCTCCTTGGTAAGGAGGGGAATTATTGAATTAAAAAAGCCGCGAGACGAAATGTCTTGCGGCTTTTTTTGTCCATCGTGTCCATTAGGTCCATCATTTCTTTTTCGAAATCAACGAAATGATTTTCGTTGCCAAAACTGCTGCTCCAAAACCATTATCAATATTCACAACGCCTATCCCACCGGAACAGGATGTAAGCATAGTAAACAATGGCGTCAATCCGTTAAGATGGGTTCCATAACCAACAGAAGTAGGCACTGCAATCACCGGACTTTCAGTCATTCCGGCAACAACACTTGGCAATGCGCCTTCCATTCCTGCGATTGCGATAATCACGTCCGCGGCATTTATTTTTTCTTCATGAGCGAGCAATCTGTGAATTCCTGCCACGCCGCAATCGCCGAACATTTCAACATTTACTCCGAAGAACTTCATAACGCCAAAACATTCCCGAGCGACTTTTTCATCTGACGTTCCTGCGGCAATTATCAAAGCATTCCCGGGTTTAGATATTTCCGGGGAACTGCCGACGATAAAATATTCTCCGACGTCATCGAAAAAAAACTTTTCGAATCCGCCGGCTATTTTTTCTTTTTTATCCGGAGAAAGCCGTGTTCCCCTAACTGACTTTCCTTTTTCAACAAAAGAAGTTATTATTTGTGTAATTTGTTCCGGTGATTTATGTTCGCAATAAATGACTTCCGGACAACCGGTTCTTTTTTCTCTGTCAAAATCAATGTTTATCATGTTTATATCCAAATGTTTAAATATTTTTAAACACATAAGAGACATAAGGTAACATAAGTTTTTAAAAATTATAATTATAAAAGTTTTTGTTATTTTCCTTATATGCTCTTATGTTTCTTATGTGGTTCGGTTTTTTAATATTCATTTGCCACGAAGACTCTAAGACACTAAGAATACAAAAACAATAATTATTTCTTCTTCGTGTCTTCGTGCCTTAGTGGCTATTTACTTTTTCGGTTGAGTGTTTCTGCTTTCACGGATTACGGACCACGGGTTACGGGTTAAAGCTTCCCGTTCGATAACCTTCCAAATCCAGTGTCACAAATTTTTTGCCAAGCAATTCTGCATTGTTTTTTATTTCATCCAAATGAATGAAAAAATCCTTGAATTTGTCTTCTTCTATTTCTATTCGTACTAAATTAGTGTGAATCCTCGCACGAACCTGTCTGAAACCAAGCCGCCTTAATGAATCCTCAAATTTATCTATATTAGCTAAAAGTTCATCTGATACTTCCGTTCCGTAATTTATTCTGGAAATTAAACACGCGTTAGACGGCTGAATATATTCATCAAGATTCTGTTCTTTCAGATAATCAAAAATTTCTTTTTTGCCGATCTTAAAATATAAAAACGGCGAAAAAACATCCAGCTCTTTTAATGCCTGCATTCCGGGACGGTAATCACCTTTATCATCCAGATTCGTTCCGTCAGCTATGATATCCGCGTTAACTTTCCCCGCCATATCTTTTAACAAGGTGAAAATATGCGTTTTGCAGTAATAGCATCTTTTGATATCACTTTTTCTAAGTTCTTCTATTTTTAATACATCTACTTTAACGATTTTATGCTCTATATTAAATTTTTTGCAAAACGATATCGCGCGATTTAATTCTATTTCAGGAATGTGTGCGCCTTGAACGGTTACAGCTGTAACGTTTACATCCGGTGTGCTTTTCAGAATGTGCAGTAACGCTGTACTGTCTGTACCGCCTGAAAAAGCGACCAGTATTTTTTTCCTCTTTAGGAAACCGGTCAATTTTTTAAGTTTTTCTGTCATAATAAGGATATTATACCATAAATTAGTTTTCAAAAGAAAACTAATTTAATGCAGATCTATATTTTTTATTGTTAATATTGCATGATCAAGACTTTTTTGGATTTCATGAATGTATTCAGTTACCGCTTTTACGCTGCCGGGTAAAGAGTAAATAAGTGTTTTATTTATTACTCCGGCTATAGAGCGGCTTAATAATGCGGAAGGTATTTTTTCTCCATATTTAATTCTTATATGTTCCATAATTCCCGGGATTTCTTTATCAAGCATAGGTTTTATAACATCAGGTGTAATATCTTTTGAACTTATACCTGTACCGCCTGTTGTAAAAATAATATCAAATTCTTCAACATCTGATAATTCATCTTTTAATTTATCCTCATTATCAGGAATAATAATATTTACAAAGTCAGCTGAAAGATTACTGTTAGTATAATGAACATTCAATAATTCTTTAATTTTCGGACCACTTCGATCGGTATATTCGCCTGAAGAGGCGCGATCACTTAAAGTAATAATTTTTATTTTTAACGGAGCCGGTTTATATATAATTTCATCATTCGCTTTTATCAGCCCGCCGGTTATAACGCGGCAGAAAAGCCCGTTTTTCGGCATAACGCATTTACCTATTTCCTGAAATATAGCGCATCCGTCTCCGTGACATTTTTTACCTATTTGAGTTACTTCCAACTCAACATCCCCAATGAGAAATTTATCAAGAATAGAAACATCTGACAAATTGATACCTTCTACAGTAATATTTTCAGCGAATTCTCCCCATTTAAACGTTCTGCCGGCCTTAACCCCGAATTCTTCAATACTTTCTTTTGAAAGTAAACTGATCTGTCGATGCCAATTACCGGCATGAGCATCTCCAACAATTCCATTTTCATTTAAGGTGATTACATTAACCGGACATTTAATAACGCCTTTTTCTTTTGAAATATTTACTGATACAACTTTTATACTCATTTTTTAATTCCCTGTTATTTTATGGTTTTAGTTTTTTCAGTTAAAGTAATCCCGCCAATTTCCATATTTTTATCTACCGCTTTGCACATGTCATAAATTGTAAGCAAAGCTACTGATACGGCTGTCAATGCTTCCATTTCAACACCGGTTTGTCCTGTACACTTTACTTCGCTTTTAATATCAATTCCGTCTTCGACTATTTCGGAATAAACACGAATATTTGTTAAAACTAACAAATGACAAAGAGGAATAAGTTCAAAAGTCTTTTTGGCAGCGTGGACGCCTGCGAGTTCCGCTGTTACCAGAACATTACCTTTTTTTATGTGATTTTCACAAATTAATTTGATCGTTTCTTTATTTAATTTAATGAAACCTTTTGCTTTTGCAATGCGATGCGAAACAGGTTTGTCACTTACATCAACCATTGCCGGTCTGTTATTATCAATATGAGTTAATTCCATATTATTTTCCTGGATTATTTATATTTGTATTTAGTGCCTGACCGAAAACCCCATAATCCGCATTTTTTAACCGGAGTACCGGCGACACCTCTTTTGGCGTTATTATTCTTTAAATCCTTTATCCGTGCCCCAAGGCATGAACGCAGGATTAAAAGAATCCTGCCATCTAAAATAGGCATCGTGCGAAAATAAGGAGTTTTCGGTCTGGCACTATTTATCGGATATTATAAATCAATTTCCTTTTTCAAGCAACCCCATTTTTTATATAAATGGTACTAGACCAGAAAAAAATATTAAAAAATTAACATTTGATTTTAGTTATTCAAAAACTGAACCCTATAAGGGTTCTTTACCGTAGCCCCGGGCATCGCCCGGGGTAAAATAAAAATAGATTGTTCCCTGTATGGGAACTTCAAAATAATGTGATGACCGGTAAACATTGAAGTTCCCCTACAGGGAACATCAAAATAACGTGATGACCGGTAAACATTGAAGTTCCCCTACAGGGAACATCTTCGCTATTACATAATTCCCAGGGCGATGCCCTGGGCTACGATGAATTTGCCTTTCAGGCAAAATGTTAATTCAATTAATTCTACAGATAATATTATATCAATTCTACTTCTACAATTGTTCCTTTTGCTAATTCTGTAATTCCCACAGGAATACGAATAAATCCATCGGCGACACACATTACATTTATGTGCGCGGGTCCATGGTATTCTATTGGAAATACTTTCCCGTTTTGAATTTTTATTGGTAAAGATGATTGCCGTACACTCTTTCTTCTTCTAATAGTTTTCGCCAACGTTAGAGGAATTGCAGCAGATTCGATCGAACATCCCATCAATTTAAACAAAAACGGCCTTAAAAGAGTTGCAAAAACCATAAAAACCGAAACAGGATTCCCAGGCAATCCACAACAAAATATATCCTCTTCTTTATGCTTTCCAAAAATCGTTGGTCTGCCGGGCTGCATAGCGACACTATCGAAGAAGAAATTAAAGTTATTATTCAAAAGAATTTCAGGAACCAGGTCAAAGTCTCCCATTGAAACACCACCGGATAAAATAACAAGGTTATTTTCATTCATCGCTTTTTTTATTGCTGCATCAATTGTGTCATGTGTATCTTTGGCAATTCCATAGTAATTTGCAATGGCGCCCATCTCAATAGTTTGAGCACATAACTGATGACCGTTGCTGTTACGTATTTTTGCGCCGGTTATTTTTTCGGAAGGCTCAATAAGTTCACTGCCTGTTGCTATAATTCCGACTTTAGGTTTAACTGCAACTTTCACTTTATCATAGCCTATTGTTGCCAAAACTGCAATTACCGCTGGAGTAATCAAAGTGCCTTTTTTTAAAACAAGGTCACCTTTTTTTATATCTTCAGCTTTAAGACAAAAATTGTTAGAAGTCTTTTCACCTGTGAATTTTACAATGCCGTCTATTTCTTCGGTAAACTCGAACATTATTACACAATCAGCCCCATTTGGAACAACAGCGCCTGTCATAATTCTTGAACATTCGTTTTCACAGATGCTTTTTTGCGGCTCAACACCTGCAGGTATTGTTTCTATAACGGTTAATTCATTTTGTAAATCTTCTCTCCGACATGCATATCCGTCCATAGCAGATTTATTAAATGGCGGCATATCAACATCCGCAAAGGCATTCCCGGCTAATACTCTGTTCAACGCGTTTGATAAATCCACGATTTCATTTCCAAGTTCACAGGCCGACCCGACAACTTTTATAAAAGCTTCGTCAAATGTTATCATTATCTATCCTTTGATAATCTTTTAATGTATTGATATTTAAATACCAATTATTTTCGGGTAATTCAATAAATTTCACATTCAGATATTTAAATAATTCTATAATTCTGCTTTTCCCGCAATTTAAAATCTCTTCTGCAGGTCCTATGACAGAT